>JBIPOY010000126.1:0-8652 GCA_044378705.1 Saprospiraceae bacterium | reverse complement strand
CAGGCCAAATATGAATTGCCAGCGATAGGGACGAATGAATTCAAATATTTTGAGTGATTCCTGTAATTTTTTTCGGGAGAGCTTCGGGCGGTCGGATTGGATTTCTTTCATAAGGGTGCAAAGTTGGGGAGCCTAACGCAATTAATGATTAAAAGTTGTCCTAATTTATTCACAACACAAAAAGATGACAAAAAAACAGATTGTATAATAAAATCACTATCAATTGTTTGAATCAACAACCTGATCAAAATCACTTTGTTCACAGGATTGATATTGGCCACCTACCGCTTGGAAGGCACAGAGAATACACCGGCAAGGGTAGAGATACGAAACGCAATGCGTACTTTTGCACCGATGAAAAACTACCTTTCCCTCATCAAATTCTCGCACACCATTTTTGCGATGCCCTTCGCGATGGTTGGTTTTTTTATTGCTGCCACAACCCGCAGCGCTGGCTTTCGATGGCAACAACTTGCCCTCGTGGTGCTCTGTATGGTTTTTGCCCGCAGTGCAGCGATGGCCTTCAACCGCTACTTGGATCGAAACATAGATGCCGCCAACGATCGGACCAAAATTCGGGAGATACCTTCAGGCGTAATTACACCCAGGTCTGCTTTGCTTTTCGTTGTATTCAACGGGATCGCCTTCGTAACAACCACTTTTTTTATCAACCGCGCCTGTTTTTTTCTTTCTCCTGTGGCCCTCGCCGTGGTGTTGGGGTATAGTTACACCAAACGTTATACATGGTTTTGCCACCTGGTATTGGGGTTGGGTTTGTCACTGGCGCCGGTAGGTGCCTATTTGGCGGTCGCGGGCCAATTCGACTGGATTCCGGTGTTATATGCCTTTGCTGTCTTGTTATGGGTAGCCGGCTTCGATGTCATTTATGCACTGCAAGATGAATCGTTTGACCGAACGCAGGGGCTTTTTTCTATACCCGCTTTTTTTGGAAAAGAACGCGCACTCAAGATATCAGAATGGATGCACCTCGGTACGGCCTTTTTCATGATTATGGGCACCAGAATGCTGCTCAGTGCAGCCCCACAAACAGGCTGGATGCTCTGGGTGGGCACCGCCCTATTTCTGGGTTTACTAGGATATCAACACCTATTGGTAAAACCCCATGACCTGAGTAAGGTCAACTTGGCATTCTTTACAACCAACGGTATCGCAAGCCTCCTCTTCGGAACACTGACCATACTCGACTTACTGGTATGAGCCGACGAATAAAGGTACAATCACTATAATAACCCAAAAAACATGACCAATATTGCCATATTCGCCTCTGGAAGCGGATCCAATGCGCAAAAAATCATCGAATATTTCGAGCACTCAAACATAGCTCGCGTCGCGTTGATCGTGAGCAACAACCGCGATGCCGGGGTTTTGAGTATCGCCCAAAAACACCATATACCCAGTCATCTGATTCTTAAAACATCGTTTTACGGCAGTGAAGAGACGCTTGACATATTAAATAAAAATAATATACATTTTGTGGTGCTCGCCGGCTTTTTGTGGTTGGTTCCCGTTTATCTTGTGCGGGCTTTTCCGCGTAAAATAATCAATATTCACCCTGCTTTACTGCCAAAATTTGGCGGCAAAGGAATGTATGGCCATCATGTACACCAGGCCGTAAAAGCATCCGGCGCAACAGAGAGCGGCATAACCATCCACTTTGTAAATGAGCATTACGATGAAGGTGACATCATTTTTCAAGCGTCTTGCTCCCTTGCTCCCGAAGATTCAGCGGTAGATATTGGCCAAAAAGTATTGAAACTCGAGCATGAATATTTCTCCAAAACGATAGAAAAACTCATCACCCAGCCTGTCTGACCTTCCTCCATACCACCCATGACGTACGAAGAAATCATCCGCGACGTGCAAGCCGGACGCTTCTTGCCGGTGTATTTCCTGCACGGCGAAGAAGTTTTTTTCATCGACCGGATTGCAGAAGCCATCGAACAAAACGCACTGCCGGAAGCAGAACGCGGGTTCAATCAAACCATATTGTACGGAAAAGAGGTAGATCATCTCACCTTGCTTGATTACCTCAGGCGTTACCCGATGATGAGCGAACGCCAGGTGGTGGTGTTGCGGGAAGCCCAAGAGATGAAATCTTTGCCGGAGCTGATCAGTTACATCGAAAACCCAATGCCCTCTACCCTCTTTGTCGTCTGCTATAAACACAAAAAAGTAGATGCTAGAACGAAATTCGGTAAAGCCTTGGCCGGTAAAAACACCCTCTTATTTGAAAGTAAAAAACTCTACGACAATCAGATAGCGGATTGGATTTCAGGATATTGTACCTCTAAAAAGCGGCGTATCGAACCGGCCGCTGCTGCACTCATGGCTGAATACCTCGGCGCTGACCTTTCCAGAATTACCAACGAACTGGATAAACTCTCCATTAATTTGCCGGCAGGGGCGATGTTTACCGAAACAGCCGTACAAGACAATATCGGCATCAGCAAAGAATACAACGTTTTTGAACTACAAAAAGCCATCGCTACACGCGACATCGGCAAGGTTTCGCGTATCCGAGACCATTTCACCTCGAATAGTAGAAAAAACCCCCTCGTCGTTACCATCGCGAGTCTTTTTGCTTATTTCTCAAAAATATACATGCTCCATGGACTTCGAGGGCAGCCCGATGCAGAAATTTTAAAAGCCCTGGAGCTGCGCTCTGATTGGTTTTTGAAAGAATATAAAATCGCCGCTGCCAACTATAACGCAGCGCAAACCATCAACGCCATTGCGCTGCTTAAAACATACGACTTGCGCTCAAAAGGGGTAAACAATGACGGCACCTCAACCGGAGAAGGAGAACTAATGAAGGAGCTTTTTTGGAAAATTATGCATTGATGCCGCATGGCCTGAATATCGTCCAAAAAGATTGTATTAGACGTGTTTGGCCTCCTTTTTGGCTGAAATCCGAAGCCTACCGTCCAACCACGTCTTTTCCTTGAAAAATTTCCGGTCATTCAGCCACCAAACAAAGCCGCTAACCCCCATGCCCAACAAAGCGCCCGCCAATACATCAACCAAGAAATGCTGGACCAGAAAAATCCTGGAAATACCCACGGCAATGGCCAACAATGCCAGTAAAAGGAGTCTTTTTTTGCTTTTGGGCCCGACAATCAAGGCCAATATACTGCTAAGTCCAAATGCTGACATGGTATGTCCGGAGGGAAAACTGGTTTGCCCGGTATTCATCCGCTCTTCCGGAACAACCACAACTGCACCAGACTTGCCATTTTTTTGGAAATAAGTGATCGGACGGTCTGTGCCAACTTGGTCTTTAATGACAAATACAAACGGCATAATGAGCCCCGTCATCGCGATCAAGAGGGCAAACCGGTAGCGGAAAAACAATGCCAACAACCCGACCATCACCCATATCCATGTTTCACCACACCAAGACAAAAACTTAAACATGGATATCCAGGGTTCCCGACGCAAGTCGTTGAGGACCAATATTTCATCACCGTAGGGCATCACCCACACAAGGGTCAATCCAATTGCAAAGAATAGACCGATGGGCACCAAAAACCAGTTGTTTGCCAAGATAGCTTTCATCCTACAGTGGGTATTTTTGACTTGCGCTGCGCGCGTTGGCGGATTAGAAAAATCCAGCGTTGTAGTTTTTCAGTGCTGAATATCTGAGCGTCATTCATCGCTTTACCGGTCAGAAACCAACCGATGGGCAAGAGGCTGATACAGGGCATCATGGCCGCAAAAAATGGACTCATTACAAACGATTCGGCCAGTTTTCTGCACAAGATGGTTAAGAAAATAAAGGTTACAAAAAAGGTAATGGACACCAAAATAGGATACCCAAAGCCTCCCTTGCGAATAATAGCACCCATGGGGGCTCCGATAAACAGAAAAACAAAACAGACCAAGGCAAAGCTGTATTTGATATACAATTCATAACCTGTTTTCACCCAATCTTTCCGACGACTCTCCGTTTGGGTAATACGGGTTTCAACAATACTCTTGCCAACGCCCGCTTGGGTTTTGGCACTTTTTAATAGTTGGTAGGAGTCCTGTGGCCTGAATGTTTCTGCCAGATTGTTGTACTGATTCAATGGCTTGGTGATGTCCTGTTTGGGTAGGTAGGGCGCGTTTTGGGCGGTCCGTTTTATGATATCTTTCCCGGCACCCAAAGCCTTGGAACGCTTCGCCCGGGCACTCTTTACGGCTGGTTTGTCGGCCATTCGTCCCGTGTCTGTTGTTGACACCGGGCGGACCGGCGCCTCTAATTTTCTTTTTAGATTCGCCAGTATGTCGTCCACGGCCAATTGTCCACCTTCCTGCACCCTTACGCCCAACGAATCCAAATTTGCACGCAATTCATTCATGCTCAACATAGATCGTTGCCCGGAGAACCGATCTTCTCCGGTACGATTCATTTCAAATTCCTTCATATCCCACACCTTTGTCCACGACTCGAAATTGGTTCGAATAAAAGGGTAACGCTGTTTTTGTGATTTCCCCTGAATTCCAGGCTCCTGGTATTGTGTACCGTTGAAAAGGTTCATCACAAAAAAACGTTTTTCTTGGGTCGTGTACATTTGGCCACTGTCGGCAAGCAACTGATTGAATTGTGATTTGCTCAGGTTTGATTGATCATCAATCATGACGTCCCGAATTGTCTCTCCATCTTTTTCTTTGTCGCCGATGCGGATTACAAATTGCCGAAAGTCTTCGTTGAAGATGCCTTTTTCAAGGGTCAATGCGGGCTTTTGACGACGAATATCATAAAGCCTAGATTTGAATTTTAGGTTGGCAACCGGAATGAGGTAATCTGAGCACAAATATGAAAACACCGAAATACCGGCGCAGACAAAGATCAGCCCGCGCATAACTCGGATCAGGGGAATACCCGCCGATTTCATGCTGGAAAGTTCGTACCGCTCTGCCATGTTGCCCATCACCATCACGGATGCGATCAACACCGCAATGGGCAATGCCATCGGAAAAGTAGAGACCGACATGTAGCCAATCAATTCCAATAAGATAAATATACTCACCCCCTTCCCGGCAATTTCATCAATGTACAGCCATAGAAACTGCATCACCAGCACAAACAGCGCGATGCCAAACGACACCACAAACGGTCCGACAAAACTGACAAGCAGGTATTTGTCTATTTTTTTCATGGCTTCTTTTTATGTACTGATGGCAGATGAGCACTCATCCATCAGGCCCAATGGTCAATAATCAAACGCTGCTGTAAACGCTTTCAGCCGTGCAATCGTTGCGATCGGGTCTTGGGCTTGGAATACAGAACTTCCCGCCACCAACACATCGGCACCGGCTTGTAAGAGACTTTCAGCATTGTGAAGCCCTACCCCACCGTCAATTTCTATGAGGGTATTTGCATTGGCGGTCACAATCATTTCTTTCAATTTACGGGTTTTTTCTATCCCTTGATAGATAAATTTCTGTCCGCCAAAACCCGGATTAACGGTCATAATACAAACAAGATCAAGGTCTTCAATCAAATCCTCCAATACAGAAACGGGGGTATGTGGATTGAGGGCCACCCCGGCCTTGGCACCTGTTTCTTTGATTTGGTGGATGGTACGGTGGAGATGGGGGCACGCTTCATAGTGTACGGTGATCACCTCAGCGCCAACATTTCTGAAGGCCTCCACGTATTTTTCGGGCTCTACGATCATTAAATGGACGTCGAGTGGCTTTTTTGCCAATTTTGCCATCGCCTCGATGACAAACATACCGAAGGTAATATTGGGTACAAAGCGACCGTCCATCACGTCTAAGTGAAACCAATCGGCTTCAGAGCGGTTTACCATGTCAATTTCGTCCGCCAAGTGGGTGAAATCAGCCGCAAGCATGGAGGGAGCAATAAGATGTTTTTTCATAGCACCGCAAAGGTCAGGGTTTTTAGAGAAACTGCACCTTGATTATTCCGATTATTCTACACAAGCAAGGGTACCGCGTTTTGAGCAGATTATTTCACCGTAACCGTCTGATTTCCTTTTCTACAGCGTTGGGCACTACCCCACCACGATCACTTGGTCATGCCTCAGCAAGGGCAATCGCTTCAGGCGCAAAAACAACTGCACCGTTGCGAGCACATCCTTTTCACAATAGGTGGCAATGCGGTCAAGATCGCGGTCTTCCCAGTACACTCTTCCCACATCGGCACCGCTGATATCGTCCTTGGGAGAGGGTATGTCAAACAATGCCGCCAGCAGCCTTAAAGAAGTGTAGTTTTTGATGTCCCCAAACTTCCACATTTCGAGCGTATCGAGTAAGTGCTTGGTTTCCCAAGGTTTTTTTCCGGCAATGTCGAGCATTCTGGGAAGTGGCAGTTGATTGACCAACGAGCGGCGACAGATATAGGGTATGTCGAATTCTCGAATATTATGGCCACAGATGGCAAATTTGTCGGGATTGCTGAAATGCCGATTGAGTAAATCGGAAAAATCATCAATCAAGGTAGCCTCCACGTGGTTGCTAAATGACTTCAGACGAAGGATTGGCTCCGTACTGTCTGACTGACGCGTAAGAAAACCTACGGATATACATATTATTTTGCCAAACTCAGCGTAGATACCGGCACGTGTCTTGAATGTTTCTGCCATGTCATCGTACTCAATTTCTTCTTCCGTTCGACGAAGAATACTGCGACATTTTATGCCCCAAATTTCCTGCATCTCTTCACTTAAATCTTCAAATTCAGCCACAGCAGGAGCTGTCTCTATATCGAGAAACAGAATATTGTAAAGGTCAAATGAATCAAAAACTGACATACGTTAAAATGGAATGTGCGGTGAAAGACAAAATAAAGATATCTTTGTTGACGCAAAAAAACAAAAAAAATGCAATATTATTTGAAAGTATACCTTCAACTTTGAAAACATTATTGTGTTGTAGTCTTTGAAAATCAAATACTTACATTCATTTATACCAAAAAAAACAACATCTTTGCAAAAGGTGGTACAATAAGAAAGCCACCATTTCTGTTTTAATGTAATAATTTTACAAAGTGTTCGCCCCTCTGCTGCCAACAACCTGTGTCTTTTGTTGCCCGATAGCTCGTCATCGGTCTATTGCTCGGGATTCTTTCTAAACGATTAACCATTCAACTTTTCTATCATTATGAGCACTCCCACGAATTTCAATCAGTCTTCTCCCAATTACGGGTTTACACCCGACGGCAACAACCAAAAACGGCTGACTACCTACATGGGTATTGCCATTGCCGTTCTGCTCGGCCTGTGCGTATTCTTGCTGGTCAGTAAGTACAACACCAGCAATAAGCTGGAACTCACCACGTCAGAACTTGCCCTACAAAAAGAGGCTTTCACCGAACTGGACGCCAAGTACAATGAGGCCGTAACACAACTGGAACAACAAAAAGGCATCAGCGCCGAATTGGACGCAAAAATTAACCAACAACTATCAGATTTGGAAAGCCAAAAAAACCAAATCTCTGGCTTGATTCGTGAAAAAAGAGAGTATAAATCTGCTATGGCCAGTTTTGAGCGCCAGAAAAATGAATACCTCGCCCAAATCGAAGAACTTCGGAAACAAGTTGGTCAGTTGACGGAATCCAATGCGCAACTCTCCGGCCAAAACGAGCAGCTCTCTTCTAATCTCTCCGAAACGCAAGGCAAATTGAGCGAAGAAAGTACCGCAAAAGCAGCCTTGGCCTCTGAAAAAACCGCGATCGAATCGGAACGCAACCAACTCAGTAAAAAAGTGGACATCGCTTCGGCTATCCGGGTGAAAAACATCACCACAAAAGGGGTTGATGTTCGCAGCAATGGCAAAGAACGCGCCAAGTCAAAAGCTAAAAAAGTGGATAAGCTGAACATTTGCTTTACAACAGAAGCCAATGAAGTTTCACCTGCCGGGGAAGAGACCTTTTACCTCCGCATTGTTGACCCCACCGGTGCACCCCTCGCCATTGAGAGCCTCGGCTCCGGTGTATCTCAAAACAAACGAGCATCGGAAGAATTTCGCTATACCACCACCGCTACCTGCAACTACTCGAACGGTGAAACAAATGTGTGTGGCGCTTGGCAGCCGGGCCAAAATTTCGTCAAAGGAAAGTACGCCGTTCAGATTTACAACAAAGGCTACTTGGTGGGCACCAGTACCTTTAACTTGAAATAGTCAACCATGTACCTTCTGGGGTACTGAACAATCCACACGGTTTTAAAAAAAGCCCGGCGAAAGAATCGTCGGGCTTTTTTTTGCAAAAGTAACCCATGCACTTATGGATAAATTAATCTGTTACAAGCCTTTAGGGTGTTCATCATCAAGGCTGCAACGGTCATTAGGCCTACCCCACCCGGCACCGGCGTTATGTGGCTACACCGTGGTGCAACGGAAGAAAATTCAACATCCCCTACCAACCTTGTACCCGATTTCTTGGTGTCGTCTGCTATGCGATTGATGCCTACATCAATAACGACAGCGCCCTCCTTGATCCAGTCTCCTTTGACGAATTCGGGAATACCAATGGCCGCCACTACGATATCCGCACGGCGCACTTCAGCCGGAAGATCGCGGGTGCGGGAGTGTGTGAGGGTCACGGTGCAATCTCCGGGATAGCCCTTCCTGGACAGTAAAATACTGATGGGCGTGCCAACAATATTGCTTCTTCCCACCACC
>JBIPOY010000467.1:0-2937 GCA_044378705.1 Saprospiraceae bacterium | reverse complement strand
CCTGTTACAATGTGGCCAGCCATATTGAAGCGGTGATCGGGGATCTTCCGGCGGATATTGCGTGGATCATCGCGGTAAACGACTGTTCCAGCGACCATACCGCCGCGATACTGGATCGGCTTGCGCAAGCAGACAAGCGAATCATTTGCCTACGGCATGAAAAAAACCAGGGCGTGGGTGGCGCCGTGCTCACCGGGTTTAAAAAGTCGTTGGAGCTCCACAGTGACATCATCATCAAAATGGACGGTGACCATCAAATGGACAGCGCCTACATTCCTGCTTTGATAAAACCGTTGGTTGAAAACAACGCAGATTACACCAAGGGCAACCGATTTCGGGATTTAAAAGCCTTGCGACAGATGCCTGTGCTGCGCAGAATAGGCAACTTAGGATTGAGTTTTTGTATCAAAGCGGCGTCGGGCTACTGGAATATTTTTGATCCCAGCAATGGATTTGTAGCCATCAGCAACGAGATGCTTCAAAGCATTCGGTTGGAGAATATCCACAAAAGGTATTTTTTTGAATCCTCGATGCTGATCGAATTGTACTACTCGAACGCCGTGATTCAAGAAATCCCCATGAAGGCGCGATATGGAGATGAAAAATCGCAATTGTCTGTTACGAGAACACTTTTTGAATTTCCTCCGAAATTGATAAAGGCCTTTTTTAAGCGGATTATCCTAAAATATTTTTTGTTTGACTTCAACATTGCCTCACTGTACCTACTGTTTGGGGGTCCATTTATGGTGATCGGCACTGTTTATGGCGTAACAAATTTCATCACGTACTCGCAACACAATGTTGGCGCACCAACCGGTACGGTGGTCATTCCAACCTTGCTGATTATCTTGGGCTTCCAACTCCTGCTGTCGGCCATCAGTTATGACATCACCAACTACCCGAAGAAATAGTCTGCGCCACCTGTTTCTATCCACCATTTAGATCCAACCCATCCATACTAAACTTGGGTATTAAGCATGAAAATAACCGTAGTGACCCCCGTTTTTAATGCTGCATCCACCATCGCATCCAACATAGAGAGCGTCTTGCGTCAAACCCACCGGAATGTCGAGCACATCATTGTGGATGGCGGTTCTTTTGACGCCACAGTGGCTGTTATTCAAGGGTTTGATGATCCGAGGCTGGTTTGGGTATCCGAAAAAGATGGAGGTATATACGATGCCATCAACAAAGGCATCCGTATGTCAACGGGTGATGTGGTTTGTTTTCTTTGTGCCGATGACTTGTATGCCAACAATACGGTACTGGAAAAAATCGCCGGCACCTTCGAAAAGAATCGGGGGAAGGACATCGTTTATGGCGACATTGTGTACGTGAACAAGCATGATCTGACAAAAGTGGAGCGTTATTGGAAATCACGCGCATTCAAGCCCGGCTTGTTTAGAAAGGGATGGCTCCCACCGAACACGGCATTGTTCATAAAAAGTGCGGTACTGAAGCACCATGAGTTGTTTAGCCTGCGCTACAAACTTGCGGCCGACTTTGAATTACAATATCGGCTGTTTGAGCAACACCGGCTCAACACCCTCTATGTACCCGGTGTCTTGGTAAAGATGCGCAATGGGGGCGCCAGCAATGCAAGTTTGAGGAGTATGTACAACAGCCTGCGCGAATGTTATGCTATTTTAAAGTTCCACGGGGTACGTTTTCCGTTGGTGTATATCATCAACACCATTTTCTACCGGATGAGGCAGTTGTTCATTCCTGCGCATGTCCAATTCTAATATCTTCAACCCTCCATAAAAAGAGCGATTTATCAGGACATTGGCCATCACACTCCGTGCTATCTTCCCAGAGAATGTCAATTTCAGGTGGAAAATGGTACGGTTTTCGCTTCAGATTGATAAACCTGAAATTACCCATCGTAATATCATAGTTGTGTTTGGTCAGTGGAAAATTGGTTGTCAATAAATATCGGATGTTTGATGCCATCAAGTTTTTGACAAACAGCCCAATACTCTCATTGTCAAAATGAATGAAGCAATCTCGAACAAGCATCAAATCGACGTCGGGTAACGGATCTGAAATGATGTTAATTTTCTGAAACGAAATCTGGTCCGTACTGTAGCGTTGATTGTTGATGTCAATTAATTCCTGAACAATATCACCACCAATGTACCGCATACCAAGTTTGTCAACATGCTGCATCCAATTAAAATCTCCGCAAGGAGCATCCAACAGGGTGGTGATGTTATATTGTTTAAAAAAAGCCGGTAGCTTTTCAATCAACACACGGGTGTTTTTCAACGCAGACCCAGGGCCGGAAATACTCTCTGTATCATTCCAATAATTGTTTTCATAAATAACCGAAAAGGTGTTTTCCGGCAAGGAAGTTGGAGGCTTTACCCTTTGGCGAAAATATCTTTCTGTGTATAATCTGAACAAATACCAAATCCCTGGCAAGTCTTTTATCCTTCTAAACAAAAGCCCCTTAGTCAATGAATAATTCATGTAAAAATTTTTAATTATTATATTTAATTGATTTTCAAATAATTGTAATTTTTAGGTAGTCGCGTCTGAGGCCAAAAGCGGTTTTTAGGACAAGACAGCGTGCCACGTAACCCATTGCATTGTATCATTTTTTTATACTCACGCTGCGTTGACTATACCATAGCTACTACGAAGCGTGTTGAATCACAATGCCCGCTACGCAGTATATTTGCGGAGAAAGGTTCTTCAACAAATAATTATTGGACACAAAATACTATGAAAATATTACACTTGGCAGTTGTTGGTGGAGAAAATCGCGGCGGGGGCGTGCATGAGGTGACACATCATTATTACAAGCATCAACTCAGCTTAGGAATTACACCGGCCTTATGGTTCCCAGGCAACGATCAGGAGCGCTTCCTTTATCGGCAGGATCCGAACGTAAAAGTGTTGCCTACATTTGGAAATCCAAATTATGGAATTTTA
>JBIPOY010000466.1:0-2940 GCA_044378705.1 Saprospiraceae bacterium | reverse complement strand
CTACTTCCACCCTCCGAAATCCCCGTGTCATTTACAGCAATCCTGGGGAATACGATGTAACACTTACCGTTTCAAATACCCAGGGAAGCTCCACTAAAATCATTGAAAAAATGGTTCGAGTGTTTGACTTGATAAAAAATAACCTCCCTATTGTCAATAATTTTTCGGGCGGGCTGGGAGGATTTACCATTATCAATCCCGACAACGGTATTACATGGGAGCCCGTCAACATTACGACCTGTGAACAAAACAATGATACTGCGTACTACGTCAACAATTTTGAATATTCTGGGTATGGTATTGATGAGATTCAATTGCCTGTAAACCTTGATTTAACCCATCTTGAACAGCCCATTTTGAATTTTCGAGTTGCGTACGCACCCTATTATGATGGTGGTTTTTTCATTGACTCCCTGAAAGTATTGGTATCGGATGATTGTGGCAGTAGCTTTCAGACGATTTTCAGGAGCGGTGGCGAGGCCCTAAGTACAACGTTGAGTGGCAATGGTCCCAACAATTTGTACGAATATGAAGTTTTTTCTCCGCAAAATTGTGAAGAGTGGCGCTCCATTGCATTAGACCTCAGTGCATTTGCAGGTAAATATATCACGGTAAAGTTTCTAAATCAGTCGGGTTACGGGAACAACCTGTATCTGGATGATATTGTACTTACGGGAACAAATGTGGTGGCTACCCAAACACCAGAAAAGGATACCCGTTTTTGGGTGCAGCCCAATCCTGTTGTCGGCAATGCGTGGGCCCAAGGGCATTCTTTGCACAACGAACAGTTGAAGGTAGAGATATTCAATACGACAGGACAATTGATGTGGCGCCAAACGATGGAGGTAGTTGCCGGATCGTGGTCGCTGCCCCTCCCCATGTCATCGTTGTTGGGGGGAGTGTATGGCGTTAGAATTACCAACGAGTCAGGTCGTGGTTGGACGGAGAAAGTAGTAAAATTGGCTCAATGAGTGTGTATTGAACTGGGAAGAGTGTCAATTTCGCTCTTCTTTTGCTTCTTCGCGTTTCTCAATATAATCTTGCCATACGGATTGGTAGTCGTACGTAAGGTATATTTCGGTATCAAAGGCCCCCCAAGCGCCGTTTTCAAGGGCAAGATTGATCCGGCGGATGGCTCCTGCAGGGACTTGGAGTGTGATGATATGGCCTAGGCCCATGGCCAGTGTCCAAGAGACAACCCGGGCATCTTGTGGCGGGAAAATATCCCAGAAACCTTGGGCTTCTAGTACTCGGCGGATTTCTGGAAGATTTTTGTCTTGTTGGTGTTTTAAGACAATGGTGACCATCACGCTGTCTGCTTCTTTGTCGGTTTTTGCACTGAAGGAAGGGCCTTCTATTCCCTGCGACGCAGGTTTTTGTGCTAGGCTTGTAGCAAAACTTAAAAAAAGTACAAAAACGGGAACTAGGCTATACTTATGCATCTTATTGACCATTTTGCGGACGAAATGTTCCATTGGGTGGCGGGATAGTTTGGTATTCACATGGTCACAGCGTTCCGAACGGGCAGAATTGTCTTGAGTTTGCTGATGACAAAATCAACCTCTTCGCGGGTATTGTAGTGTGAAAAGGAGAACCGGATGCTTTTTCGGTTGACGGGGACTTCAATGGCGTCAAGAACATGGCTACCTTTTTCAGAGCCGCTACTACAGGCGCTGCCTCCCGAGCAACTGATGCCGGCAATGTCTAGGCTCAGCAGGAGGAGTTCGTTTTTGGGATTTGGCGGAAAAGAAACATTGAGTACCGTGAAAAGGGAATCGCCATCACAATCGCCATTGAATTGGGTGTCTTCAAATTCTTCCAGGAGGGCCGTTTTAAGATAATTACGGATACCAATTATATGGTCGGTGTGTTCTTGCATGGATTGATTTGCCATTTCGAGTGCTTTGGCCAAGCCCACAATGCCGTACACATTTTCAGTGCCGCCCCGCATATTGCGTTCCTGAGAACCTCCGTCGATAAAAGGTTTGATGTGTGCTTCCGGGTTTATATAGATGAAGCCGACGCCTTTGGGGCCATGGAATTTATGTGCTGCCCCGGAGAGGAAATGGATGGGTGTTTCCTGCACGTTGATGGGAAAATGGCCTATCGTTTGGACGGTGTCTGAGTGAAACAGAGCATTGTATTGATGGCAGAGGGAAGATACCCGTGCCAGGTCAATCATGGTCCCTATTTCATTGTTGGCGTGCATGAGAGACACGAGTGTTTTTTTCCCATTGCTGTTGGCCAGCGCTGATTCGAGGTCTTGGTAATCAATTTGTCCGAGTTTGTTGACGGCCAGCCAAACCACTTCCACCCCGTTGGTGTTTTTTACAGATTCGATGGTGTGGGTGACACAGTGGTGCTCGGTAAGGCTACTGATGATACACGTTACGCCCAAGTCACGTACGGCGCATTTGATGGCCATGTTGTTGCTTTCTGTACCGCCGGAGGTAAAGAAAATTTCTCCGGTGCCAGCGCCTATACATTGAGCTACTGTTTTACGTGCCGATTCCAAGGCTGCCCGAATACTTCGGCCTTCTGCATGAATACTCGAGGGGTTACCGTATTGGTTGCGCATGACCGGCAACATGGCATTGATGACCTCTTCAGAGATGGGTGTTGTGGCGGCATTGTCGAAATAAACTCGTTGCATCGTTTGTACGTGACCTTTGAATGTTGATGGAAGTGGCGCTAGTGGGATTACGCACTATTCAAACTATTTCGTAGTAACGCAGGTGGCAGGCTGTATGGCCCCAAAAGGCCTTTTTTGTCTCATCCGCAACCACCTAAGTTATTTTACACTATTTTATATCTCCGATATCAGAAATGATCTTTTTAGCAAGATTTCCAGCAATAACGGCGGAGTGGCTTTCTGAATAAACCCGAATAATGGGTTCTGTGTTGGAGGGTCTGAGGTGTACCCATCCGTCTTCGAAGTCA
>JBIPOY010000465.1:0-2944 GCA_044378705.1 Saprospiraceae bacterium | reverse complement strand
CGAAAGCCGTCACAAAAATGATGTCAAACGGTGTGTCTTCCAGTTGTTGGAGGCTTTGAAAAACCAAGCCGTCTGGCAGGCTTATGTCGAGAAACGCAACATCAAATTTTTCATCACTATCATCCGCAATGCGCAACAAATCGGCATTGGAGCTTCCTTCAGCCACTACTTCCACCTCCGGACAGTACATACGGAGTAAGTTTTTGAGGTTTTCCAAGCCTTCCGGTTCGTCTTCAATGATGAGGGCACGTGTGAGCATGAGGTAAAATGTATTGGTCCTTAATGTTGAGAAGTGGATACAAAAGTCAACTTTTCTTAAAAATAAAAGTAACTGGTTAGCGTGGTCGCGTCTGATACAAAAAAGTGGCCATTTTTTGCCAGACGAAGCGGATTTTGTAGGCCGTAGTAGCGCTACGGTCAAAAAAATCTGCGAAGTATGGCGGAAAATGGGCCTTTTTGGGCCAGAAAGTGTACCTCTTAACCAGTTATAAATAAAAAGGCTCGAAGGATATTTCCCTAGAGCCTTTTTATTCAATTAAATGAAAAAGGTTAGAACTCCCTTATTTTCAAGCGCATTCCAAATTTCACTGCGGTACAATTATTGTGTTTACGAAGACTTTCTACGGAGGTAGAATACTGCCTGGCGATGTCTTCTAATGATTCGTTTCGTTTAACCGTGTGGTATTGATATTGAATGATGCGGGGTGTTTCGGTTTGAATGGGCACAATCGAGGCTTTTTTACCCGCTGTTTTTGATCCTGGTACAGGATCTGTTTTTTTGGATGCCGTTGCTGAACTTTGTATTTTGGGTGCAGTGGCATCCGGCGCATCGATTCGGATGGAGGTATGCTTTTGCACAAAAACAGGCCGTATCAGTTTGATGGATTGACCGGGGCAAAGATAATTCGTATTTATGTTGTTCCAAGATTTAATATGTTCGCCGCACATACCTATTCGCTTTGCAAAATCCTCAATGCTGATGTTTTCTTTCAGGTTAACGGTACTTTGCCAGTAGCGTCCGTCTCCAATGTCGGGGCTGGTATAGTTTTCTGGATTTTCAAGTACATAGTGGCGGGCGTTGCTCACGGTGTTCAGGTATCGAACGAAGGCTGGCATAACCCTTTGTGGCACCACAACATAATGTCCCTCACTGGTAGGAGGAATATAATCGCGTTTAAAACCAGGGTTGAGCTCCTTTACCACATCGTAAGGAACGCCGGTGACATCCGAAATATCGCGGAAAGAAACGCCCTCATAGACATTGATATAGGTTGTCAACTGTTGGTCCATATCGGGGTCATAAGGAGCGAGTCCGTACAACTGAAAGTAATTGCAGATATAGGTGGCAGCGATGAAGGCAGGGACATAATTTCTGGTTTCAAGGGGTAAAAAGCGTTGTATTTCCCAAAAATTATTACTTCCGGATCTTTTGATTGCAGCATTGACACGTCCTGCTCCACTGTTGTAGGCGGCCAAAACCAAGGCCCAATCCTTGAACTGCTTGTAAAGGTCTCGCAAGTGTCGGGCAGCAGCATCGGTACTTTTTACCGGGTTACACCGATCTTCAACCGCGCTGTTCGCCCGAAGGCCATATTCACTTCCGGTGGAGGGCATAAATTGCCAAAGACCGGTTGCTCCAACACGAGAGACCGCTCTGGGATTGAGCGCAGATTCGACCACTGAAAGGTATTTTAGATCTTGAGGAATACCGTATTCTTTGAATTTCTCTTCGAATAGAGGGAAGTACGTGAGCCTTTTCCCGAGCATCGTTCTCGATTTGTCAGACTTTAAATTTGTGTAAGTTCTGATATAACCTTTCACAACGTCGGTCATACGAACGTCTACACAACTAGAAAGGGTAGACATTTTTTCCAGGAAATCAGCTTCTGTAAGGGTGATGGAAACTGTTTCACCTTTTTCTGAGAGCAGTCCTATTGAATCTAGAGGTTCCTCTACTAAATTTTGAGAAAAAAGAGGGATGGAAAATGAAATTAAAATAAAAGCCAACCACAACCGACTTATTAGCGTCTTTATCACCATTGGAAAGAATTTTCGAAAACCACATCACCTACAAAAAGTACATGTGCCCTGAATCTGAACAAACACCCAAGAAGACAAGGGTCAGTAGAAGAGGGTACGAGAGATGGGAGGAATTTTCAGTAAAAAAATATGTAGCACAAAATTGAATGTGCAAAATTGAAATTTTCAACAGAGAACAAGAAGCCTTTTCTGTTAAATTTTTTACAATAAGATTATGAAGTGAATTATCCGGACAATTTCAGGAGTTTGGTTAATTTTGTTCGGACTTTAAACAACTTTTAAAAATATGATACAGCACTGGCTCAAAGATTTAATTGAACGGCATGCATTTGGGGTGTGCCAACAATTGGGTGATAGGATGCACATTGCACCTGTTGAAGTGCGTAAGTACTTCATCTACACCTCATTTATCGGTATGGGCTCACCCTTAATCATCTACTTGGTCATCGCATTTTGGTTTAATATGCGACGGTATATTCGCCGGGGAACAAGTATTCTCTACGAATAAGACGGGGTAGGGTATTAGTATCCTAGAATGTTCAACATTGATTCTGCGTCTTGTTCTTTGAACACTTCCGTATCTACAAACTCTCCGTAATAATTCTTGTCAATCAAAATGTGTTTTGGCGCTGGCAATAGGCAGTGTTTTAGTCCGCCATAACCACTGAGTGATTCTTGGTAAGCGCCGGTGTGGAAAAAACCGATATACAGCGGTTCTTCATTTTTTTCGTCATAAGACGGCAAATACACTTGGTTGATATGGGCTTCTGAATTGTAATAATCGGCGTTGTCGCAACTTATCCCGCCGATATTTACCCGTTGATACTCTTTGTTCCAATGATTGATGGGCAACAGGATAAAACGCTCCTTGATACCCCAACTGTCGGGTAGGGTATTGATCAAT
>JBIPOY010000464.1:0-2950 GCA_044378705.1 Saprospiraceae bacterium | reverse complement strand
CCATCATTCATGGCGATAAAAAGATCGCTGTGCTTGAGGCTATTTTCAAGGGGAATTTTGATGTCTTGACGATGGCCTACCTCGAGCTACTTGTCAATAAAGGACGTGAAGCCTTTATTCCTGAGATTTCAGCAGAATTTGCCAGTCAGTACAAAGCCTTTCAAAAAATCACTACTATCACCGTCATCACTGCCGCTGAAATGAGTGCCGAGGTATTGGCGGAATTGAAAACAAAGTTGATGGCCAGTGATGTCACGTCAGAAAACTTGGAAATCACAACCCAAGTTGATCCCGAACTGATTGGCGGCTTTGTACTTCAATTTGACAACAAACGGTACGATGCTTCCATAGCACACAAATTGGACGAGCTGCGTACGGCTTTCTCAAAAAACCTTTACATCAAAGAATTCTAGAAAAGTTGGGTAGGTTTTTGTTGATTCGTTGTTTTTATCAACGATTTGGCGAAAAAATCGAATCAACGAATCAATATTAAGTCAAATCAACATCCAATAAAATGGCAGACGTTAGACCGGAAGAAATCTCCGCGATATTGAAACAGCAACTTGCCGGCTTCGGGGCACAAACAAACCTGGAAGAAGTAGGCACTGTACTGCAAGTGGGCGACGGTATCGCCCGTATTTACGGCCTCAACCGCGCTCAGTCAGGCGAACTCATCGAATTTGAAAATGGTGTACGTGCCATTGTCCTCAACTTAGAAGAAGACAATGTAGGTGCTGTGCTCATGGGCTCATCCGAGGGTATCCACGAAGGGTCTGTCGTAAAACGCACCGGTCAAATTGCCTCCATCGAAGTGGGTGAAGGCTTTGCCGGACGTGTGGTGAACACCCTTGGTCAGCCCATTGATGGCAAAGGTCCTATTACCGGAACGAAATACGAAATGGCCCTGGAACGCAAAGCGCCCGGTGTTATTTACCGTCAACCGGTCAATGAGCCCCTTCAAACGGGTATCAAGGCGATAGACTCAATGATTCCAATTGGCCGTGGCCAACGAGAACTCATCATTGGTGATCGACAGATCGGCAAAACGGCCATCGCAGTAGACACTATTATCAACCAAAAGGAGTTTTATGACCGCGGTGAACCCGTTTACTGCGTGTACGTAGCCTGTGGACAAAAAGCATCTACGGTGGCTACGGTGGCCCGTACCCTTGAAGAGTATGGTGCAATGGCCTACACGGTTATCGTAGCTTCTTCGGCGGCAGACCCCGCTCCGCTTCAATTTTATGCTCCCTTTGCGGGCGCAGCCATTGGAGAGTTTTTCCGTGATACGGGGCGTCCAGCGCTCATTATCTACGACGATTTGTCAAAACAAGCGGTTGCTTACCGCGAAGCATCCCTGCTGCTCCGCCGCCCTCCGGGTCGTGAAGCATATCCCGGTGACGTATTTTACCTGCACAGCCGCTTGCTCGAACGTGCCGCTAAAATCAATGCCAATGACGAGATTGCTCAAGCCATGAACAACCTCCCTGAAAGTCTCGTTAAAGCAGGCTTGATCAAGGGTGGCGGTTCACTGACAGCGCTCCCGATCATCGAAACACAAGCCGGTGACGTTTCTGCGTACATCCCAACCAATGTGATTTCTATCACCGATGGTCAGATTTTCTTGGAATCTAACTTGTTCAACGCCGGTGTTCGCCCCGCAATCAATGTTGGTATTTCGGTAAGCCGTGTGGGTGGTAATGCACAAATAAAATCCATGAAAAAAATTGCCGGTACCCTGAAGCTCGACCAAGCTCAATACCGCGAATTGGAAGCCTTCTCAAAGTTTGGCTCTGACTTGGACGCTGCCACTCAAGCCGTTTTGGCAAAAGGCGCTCGAAATGTGGAAATACTCAAACAGTCGCAGTACAGCCCTGTTTCCGTTGAAAAACAAGTGGCCATCATTTATCTGGGTACCAACAACCTGCTCCGCGATGTACCCCTCGAAAAAGTACGCGAATTCGAAGAACTGTTCCTCGAAAGAATGGAGAGCAAACTGCCCGATGTACTCGAAGAATTCCGCAAAGGAAAACTTGAAGATGCCAGTATTGCAAAAATGAAAGACCTGGCAGCAGACCTTGCCGGACAGTATCGGAAAATATAATTCAATGTTGGGGTAATGTGGTTGTTTCAACACCGCCACGTTACCTCAACCTCCTCGTTATCACTTTATCTCATTCCTATTACAATGGCGGGCGGTTTAAAAGAAGTACGCGAACGGATTAAGTCGGTTATGAATACACAGCAGATAACAAAGGCCATGAAAATGGTTTCTGCTGCTAAGTTGCGAAGGGCACAAAATGCCATCGTGCAGGTACGGCCTTATGCTGAGCGCCTCAACCGCATGCTGGCAAATATTCTCTCCAATCTGGATGGAGACGCGTCCACAAGCTTTGGTAAAGCCAGGGAAGTGAAAAACGCCTTAATCGTGGTCGTCACCTCAAATAGAGGGCTTTGTGGCGCATTTAATACTAATATTTGCAAAGAAGCCGCTGGCCTGATCCATAGAAAATATGACAAACAGCACAAAGAAGGTCATCTGACCGTGCTATTCATCGGAAAAAAGGGATCAGAATGGTTTAAACGCCGCTACCGAGACATTAACTTCATCACAGATTATATTTCTGTGTACGAAAATCCCGCTTACGAGCACGTTAGCCAGGTTTCCGGCCAATTAATGCGCGAATTTTCTACCGGAAAATATGATTCCATTGAAGTTGTCTATGGACGATTCAAAAACGCTGCTACCACTTTCCCTACTGCAGAACAATGGATTCCCGTACCAAAATTGGAAGTGCCCGCCGGAACAAAACACAAAAAAGCTGACTACCTCTTTGAACCGGACCAACAACAACTCCTAGAACATCTGGTCCCCAGTATTCTCCAACTGTCTTTCCATAAAAGTATTCTGGATACCCAAGCGTCGGAGCACGGCGCACGGATGACTTCT
>JBIPOY010000463.1:0-2953 GCA_044378705.1 Saprospiraceae bacterium | reverse complement strand
TTCCACAAAAAAAGCGTATTTGTACCATTCCCACCGTTTCCAACAAAGATCCATCTCCCGCATACGTAGGGAGGCCACGGGACAACATATCACCCTTGGAAGCTACTGCTGTGGTAAGGATACTTAAATCATCACAGGTACTACACGGCACGGGTACAAGCCCGTTCCGGCGGGCAAACAATTGATCTACATCCGTCAGCTTGATACGTATCCCGCCGGGCGTGGTAAGCGTGGTGTCTTGACTCAACCGATTCAAAGAAAAGGTGGCAGAGGCCGCCGGTGATGGTACTTGGTAGAGCAAAACAGCTAAATCATCCAGGGTTACCGGGTAAGGACGGATTTCTTCCACGTCTTTCCGGCAGCCGATGATGAACATCGCCACCACCCCGGTCAGTACAACAGAGCGCATTCTTTTATTAAAAAAAATAAACATAACAAGGCGTTTTCATTTGGGTCACAGTAGATACTGTTTCAGAGATGCAACCTGCGTTTCAATCGCTGCTTTTTCAATTTAAAATCTTCGTACACCCAAAGCGTAGCCCTCCGATCCCATAACGCTGTTGCACGGGATACGCTTGCAGGGAAACCGGACGCAACACTTTTTTAAAGTATGGCTCTACAAACAATCGTACCCTGGGCGTAAGGTGGTAAAACCACTGTACACTGGCATTCGCGCTTACACCGGTGCGCGGCCTGAAAACAGCCAAGTTTCCGGAATTTGGCGTAAACGATGCCGGTATGCCCGTATCGGGAGAAAGAATGGCGCCACGTTTCCAAAAAAGGACGTTAAACGACATACCGGCATGGATACTAAAGCCTGAACGACCATTCCGCAATTCTACTCCTGCCATCAGTGGAATGTCCAGCATACCCAAGCGATTGAAGGTCTTCTGGTATTTTTCGCCGTATTCAACACCCACCGTATCAATGGTGGAAACCCCATTTTGATTCACTATTTCAACGAGGTATTTCACGTAGCTAGGATCGATGTACTCAAATATTTCCGTTATTTGATCGTAGTGAAGCCCTGTCCGAATCAGAAAATTGCCCTTGATCATCAGCGCGGCACGAAGTCCAACATTATAGGCCAAATCGCGGCGCTCCGTACCAAGACGACGGGTCAGATAAGGGCGATTGTCAGGACTGGAGATCAGTTCCCGTTGCGCCAGCGATGGCCCCAAATATGCCTCTAAAAGCCACGCCGTGGGTTGTTTGGTAAAGTCATAACAATGGCCCAAGGCTTTGTTTGCCGCTGTTGTCGCCATGGCCGGAACGCCCGCCGGGGGGAAGGGGTTTTTTCTCAAGAGACCCAGACTAACCATGGGTAAGAAAACCGGTTCAACGGCAGTCAAATACCGGGAGGCTTGTACAGATTGGGTATCCGGTATTGCTGGCACCAACGACTCAAGCGTTGGATGGCGCGGCAAAAGGCGTGAACTTGCCGAGAAATCAGACGTATCGTCTCCCGAAGCCCGTACCATACTATGGGTGATGGCACCCAAGTTGCCCGACGGGGTATCGGCCCCCTTGCCCAAGGTTGTATTGGTATTGGCAAAGGCGGAAGAAGGAGGCAATGGAAGAGGCTCCTGCTTACGGGTCAAATGTGCAGCATCAACCGATGGCTGATGCAGATCCTGTGGTGTTTTTATAGGAAGTTCAGCAGCTTGATTACCGGCCGTGAATAACCAAACAGCGGCCAGTCCTGAGCCCGCCGCAACAATACCAATGAACCACCAGAAAATATACCTGTTGCGTTTGCGCAGTTTGCGCTCAATATTTACCCAAACAAAATCAGGGGGGGGATGGGAGATATTTTGCAAGCGGTTGCGAAATATCGGGTCAATATGTTCAGGCGTACGTTCCATTTTTATACTATCTTCCGTTGGGGGTATTGTGGTTTAAGAGGCAATATCTAGGGTTCGTTCACGGTTACGATCCGGTTCATTCGTTCAATTTGTTCACTGAGATGCCGCCGTGCTTTGGTCAGTTGAGATCTTGAGGTGCTTTCCTGAATACCCAACATGCCGGCGGCTTCCGCATGAGAAAAACCTTCGATGGCAACTAGGTTGAAAACTGCGCGGTAGCCTTCCGGAAGTTTATGAATCAAGTTCAGCAATTCATTTTCTGAAAGTAACGCTATGACATCAGGGTCAACAGGGGATTCGGGTAAAGATTCATATCCACAAACCTCCTGATCATGCCGCTGACGTTGATAAGCCCGCAGTGCAGAGTTTACCATGATACGGCGTATCCAGCCTTCAAAAGAGCCTTGGTGTTGAAACTGCCCCAGCTTGGAATACACTTTCAAAAAGCCCTCCTGCAAAATATCTGCGGCATCGGATGGGTTGCGTGCGTACCGCAAACAAACACCATACATCTTGCCGGCAAACTGCTCGTACAAGGCACGCTGATGTTGCACAGAACCGCGCAGACACCCCCGGATAAGTTCATGTTCGCTCAAGTGATTGCTCGATAAATGGGACAATAGGCAGCTTTTCGACTGTTTACTCTCCCGAAGGTACGCGCTTTTAAAGATGCATCCGGTAGTTTTTTTGCTGCTTTGTCGGCAAAAAATATTTTTTGTTTTCACTTAGTGGGTCGCGTCCATGACAAAAAAGTGGCCGTTTTTGCCGGACGAAGCCGGTTCTTGCAAGCCCTAGCAGCGCCACGGTGAAAAAAACAGAGGAAGTATCGCAAAAAATGGTAAGCCTCCCACCAACACCATATTGTCTTCTATTTCTGGCCTCCCGCGCTTTACAGCCATAAAAATAGCAAGAACAATGAGACTGTCTAATTTTTCCGCACACAAAACTCTTTTAACTTTGTGTGTTTATGGAAAAGAAAAAGCAATCGAAACAAACACGTCGCAAGGTTTGGTGGCAATACAGCCCAAAAGCTATGTTCCTAAAACGACGAATTCTGATCACAGACTGGGACGGAACCGGAACCTTTT
>JBIPOY010000125.1:0-8736 GCA_044378705.1 Saprospiraceae bacterium | reverse complement strand
AATGGGCGCCGCAATTGTTGCGCTCTACAATGCCATCTCCGGAAATACCGGTGGGCCGGCACTCAATGAGAAGGCTGCTGCTGCGATGAAAAAAATCGCCGCTGAGTTGATGAATGCAAAAGGGAAGTCCCTCGTCGTTTGTGGCTCAAACAACGTTGCAGAGCAAGTGTTGGTCAATAAAATCAACGATTTACTCGGTAATCTAAACACAACAGTAGATTTCAGTGATGTGTCGTACCAACGCCAAGGCGACGACCGTCAGGTGGAACGCCTCATCGGTGAAATGAATGCCGGACAGGTGGCTGTGGCCATCGTTTGGAACACCAACCCTGCTTGGGATGTTGCCGGCGACCAGTTTAAGGCGGCCTTTGCCAAAGTTGGAACAAGAATTTCTTTCAACGGTGTGATGGATGAAACCACCGCACTGTGTACCCACGCAGCGCCCACCCATCACTTCTTGGAGTCTTGGGGTGATGTTGAACCCAAAGCCGGTAAATTGGCCCTCGTTCAGCCCACTATTGCCCCGTTGTTCGAAACACGTCAGGCAGAATTCTCATTGTTGGAATGGGCTGATAGCGCCAACCTCAACCGTCAGGATCCTCAGCCGTATTACCAGTATCTAAAGTCAAATTGGGCGGGTGAAATATTCAATCGTCAAACAAAATACGGCACTCCCGCTGCATTTTGGGACATGAGTTTGCACGATGGTATTTTTGAATATGCTGCCAATGGCGCCCAAACGGTATTTAATCCGTCGGTTGCCATTGATGTAAATGGTGTTTCCAAGCCTGCTTCCGGAGAAGTTGAAATTTCTTTCTACGAAACGGTTAACATCGGTAACGGCCAATACGCACACAACCCATGGCTGCAGGAAATGCCTGACCCGGTCAATCGTACCGTTTGGGGCAACTACCTCAGTATTCCGGTAGAATGGGATGAAAAAAATATCAATGGCTGGAAGGGCCTTGAAGATGGTCAACAAGTATCGGTAGAAGCCAATGGCCAAAAAATTGTGTGTACGGTTGTACGTACGTTCGGTCAAGCACCCGGATCAGTCTCCATCGCCCTTGGTGGCGGTCGGGAACAGGGTGGTTGTGGAGTCGGATATGGTGTCAATGTCAACCCTTTCCTCAGATTTGAAGGTGGTTTCACACAGTATTATGTAACAGATGTGAAGGTAACGCCAACCGGTACAGAGGACAAAGATTATGCCTGTGTACAACACCACCATACGATGGGGGTAAAAGGCAAACAGAACGGTAAAATGATCAATGCTGACGAGGCAGTGCTTGCCTTTCAGGGTTCGTTGACAGAACGTTCTATTATTTTTCAGACAAATTTGAAGGATCTTCAGCAATTGGAAGACCAATTGACTGAATTTCATGAAGAAACCACACATCTAAACAGTCAGACCTTGTATCCAACGAACGAAGAGTTTTTTGGTACCGGATTGAAGTGGGGAATGTACGTGGATATGAATTCCTGTATTGGCTGTGGCGCTTGCCAAGTGGCTTGTGTGAGCGAAAACAATGTTCCGGTGGTTGGTAAAAAAGAAGTAAAACGCCACCACGAAATGACCTGGCTTCGGATTGACCGCTATTTCTATGGCGATATTGAGAATCCTAGGGTAGTGTATCAGCCGATGATGTGCCAACACTGCGACAATGCACCTTGTGAAAATGTTTGTCCGGTAAACGCTACCAACCACTCGATGGAGGGCGTCAACCAAATGGCTTACAACCGTTGTATTGGTACGCGTTATTGTGCCAACAACTGTCCGTACAAAGTACGTCGTTTCAACTGGCTTGACTATACAACGGCTGATTTATTCCCATCCAATGAGGAACGTATTTTCCACATTGAGGGTGATAAAACACCGTATTATGCCGACAATCTGGTGCGGATGGTGCTCAATCCGGATGTTACGGTACGTACCCGAGGTGTCATCGAGAAGTGTTCATTCTGTGTACAACGTATCCAGGAAGGAAAATTGACGGCCAAGCAAGAGGGTCGCGCTATTTTGGACAATGATGTACGCACTGCTTGTCAGACCGCTTGTCCAACAGGTGCCATTGTGTTTGGCAACATGAACAATCCGGAAAGCGAAGTTAGCAAAGCAACCAAAAGAGCCGGTGAGCTGGCATATAAAGTGTTGGAAGAAATCAACGTCCGCCCGGGCGTGACTTATTCCGCAAAAATTATCAATACCAACGAAGAACTTTTTTCTTAATGATAAATGGTGAATGATCTGCGGTGAAAAGCCACGCTTACAGTTTGGTAAAGCGCACCAAGATTATACATCATTCATAATGAAATAATTATGTCTCAAGCAGTAGCGTCGGTCAGGCACATATTGATCGAAGGGAACAAGTCCTACCATGATATTACGGAGGATTTGGTATCTCCAACCGAGAAAACACCAACCCGTGAATGGGTTATAGCGTTTGCTCTTTCTTCGGCATTTTTAGCACTTTACATATTTTCCATTACTTGGACAGTATGGAAGGGTATCGGTGAATGGGGTGCAAATCGTACCATCAACTGGGCTTGGGACATTACCAACTTTGTTTGGTGGATTGGTATTGGCCACGCGGGAACCCTCATTTCCGCTATTCTCTTGCTTTTTCGTCAGCGTTGGCGTACTGGTGTAAACAGGGCTGCTGAAGCTATGACCATTTTTGCGGTTATATGCGCTGGTCAGTTTCCTATTTTTCACATGGGACGTGTTTGGCTGGCTTTTTTCATTTTTCCTTTTCCCAATACGCGTGGTCCTCTGTGGACGAACTTCAATTCGCCACTGCTGTGGGACGTGTTTGCCATTTCAACCTACTTTTCAGTTTCGTTGTTGTTTTGGTACACAGGTTTGGTGCCGGATTTAGCAACGGTTCGTGACCGTGCCAAGGGTTTCCGCCGCAAGATGTACGAGACATTCTCTTTTGGATGGACGGGTAGTGCCAAGCACTGGCAGCGTTGGGAGGCACTTTCCTTGGTTTTGGCCGGCATTTCAACACCCTTGGTACTTTCAGTACACACGATTGTATCGTTTGACTTTGCCACGTCTGTCATACCTGGTTGGCACACCACGATTTTTCCACCGTATTTTGTTGCGGGAGCAATATTTTCAGGATTTGCGATGGTGCAAACGCTGATGGTGATTACTCGTAAAGTGCTCAAACTGGAGCACTATATCACTATTAACCACATTGAGTCCATGAACAAAGTAATTGTACTGACCGGTACAATTGTAGGGGTGGCTTACTTGACTGAGTTGTTTATAGCGTGGTATTCAGGTTACATATACGAGCAGTTTGCCTTTTACAACCGGGTGTTCGGGGTGTATTGGTGGTCATACTTCGGTATGATGTTCTGTAACGTAGTAAGCCCTCAGGTGTTTTGGTCAAAGAGAATTCGTCGGAGTGTATGGTGGACATTCTTCCTTTCCATTGTAATCAACATTGGAATGTGGTTTGAGCGTTTTGTCATCATTGCTACGACGCTTGCAAGAGACTATCTACCATCCTCTTGGAGTTATTACCGTCCAACTTGGGTAGAGATCTGTATTTTTACGGGTACAGTAGGGTTGTTCTTTTTCTGTTACTTGATCTTTACGCGAGTTGCTCCTGTGGTGGCCATAGCGGAGGTGAAAGCAATACTAAAAGTAGCAGGCAATCAGTATATTGGTAAAGATGCCAAAAAAAGTAGTCACGGAGGTCACTGAGATGTTGGCTAGTATTTGACCAATTTTGGGAAAACCGAATTGCTTCTTATCATTGATAAATCATAATTTGAAAATAAATGGCTGCTCACAGTAACAAAGTTCTTTTTGGACTTTATAACGACGAAGAAGACCTGAAATCTGCCGTTAAAGCGGCTCATGCAGCGCACTTGGACATCATGGATGTGTACACACCCTTTCCTGTGCATGGTCTTGATCCGATTTTGGGACTAAAAGAAAGCCGTCTGCACTACCTTGGATTTATCTATGGTGCAACCGGAGCGCTTTTTGGCTTTTTGGCCATGTCATGGATTTTTACCCGCGATTGGCCCATCATGTTTGGTGGCAAGCCATATTGGTCAGTACCTGCATTTATCCCGATTACTTTCGAGATGACGGTGTTGTTCGCTGCGTGGGGTATGACCATCACTTTTTACACCATTTGTGGTCTATGGCCGGGTGTAAAAGCAAAAACATTGGACGATCGCATTACGGATGACAAATTTTGCGTGGCATTTGATGTGACGAGTGCTTCTGAAAGCGATGTTGACAGTATCAAAGGTTTTTTCAATCAAACCAATGCTGCTGAGGTAAATGAAAAAACACTATAAATCGTTGTTTGTCGCTGCGGCGCGTATTCATCCGCCACCCGCAGCATGAAGAACGGTATTCCATCGTTTCTTTTTCACTCAAACAGCTCACTACGATCAATAATTATGAAATACTTAATTGGCACAATTCTCGGAGTGGCCATTTTTGCTTGGTTGTTTTCGCTCTGCTCACCTGCCGGGAAGAATAAAACCGGGCATGAGTATATGCCGGACATGTACCACGCTATTTCCTACGAAGCGAACAACTATAGCGCTTACTTCTGGAATACTTGGGACAGTGAAAACGATCGAAGCAAGGCATCGCTTTCCCAGCCCCGCTCGACAGTAGAGGGCTCTATACCTAGGGGATATACGAGTGTTTATTATGGTGATGCAACCGCCTTGGATGTTGTCCGCGGGAAAAACGCAAAAAATGCGATTTCTGCTCCTATCAATGGGCACGTCCCATTTTACTATCAGAACAACGAAGTAGAGCGTATCCAATGTGAAAAGGACATGGTCAACAACCCGTTCCCGATCAGCAACGCCAAGATGGAGAAGGCAAAACTTCTTTACAATACGTTCTGTGGTATTTGTCACGGTGAAAAAGGGGATGGTCAAGGGTATCTCTACGCAGGACCTGAAGCCAAGTATCCGGCAGCTCCAAAAAATATGATTGGTGATGACATGATCAGCGCAGGCAATGGCCGCTATTACTTTGCCATCATGTACGGTAAGAATATGATGGGTGCTTACGCTGAAAAATTGTCTTTCGAAGAACGCTGGGATGTCATTCACTATATTCGTTCACTTCAGGCCAAGTCTAAAAACCTAGTGTACAACGAGCAATCAAACACGCTTAGCAATGTTGAAAAGCCAGCTTTTGGCGAAGCATCAGGGCCTGTTCGTGTGCCTCAATATGCCACACCACCGCCTCCGGCCAATTGAGTTGTTGCCGTTCCGGATTGAAACCATTGTAGTTTAAAATAAAAATTTCGGGCCCTGCCTGATACGCGATATGAACCTGAATACGCAATTCGTATTTGAAAACAAAACCAAGCGGCTGCTCCTAGGCGGTATGGCTTTGGGATTAGTGTGTTTGTCCTACATTTTCTTGAATGACGACCAATACCACACCCGTTTTTGGACAAACTGGCTGCACAACTCCGTTTTTTTTAGCGGAATTGCCTTTATGTCTATGTTTTTTCTCTCGGCTCAGATTACGGCCTTCGCGGGTTGGAACTCAGTCGTGAAACGTGTGTGGGAGGCTATGAGCCAATTCATGTGGGTGGGTATCATCCTCATGGGTGTTTTGGTCATTGGTGTCTGGGGGCATTTTCACCATCTCTATCACTGGAACACACCGGGTATCACAGATCCATCGAACCCAGCCTACGACAAGATTATCGCCGGCAAAGCATCCTTCCTCAATCCAATCTGGTACACGGTCGGAACGGTAGGTTTCTTGGCTGTCTGGTATTTTTGGGCCAAAAACCTTCGAAAAGCTTCGGTGGACCAAGATACCATGGAGACAGAGGGCGGCTATACTTACCACAAAAAACAGCGTAAGTGGGCGGCCTCTTTCCTTCCATTGGGTGGTTTTCTCAGCACCGTATTTCTATGGCAAAGCCTGATGTCTGTAGATCCACACTGGTATAGCACCATGTTTGCTTGGTATTCTATGGTGTCTATGTGGCTGGGGGCCATTTCCCTGACCGTGATTCTGATTATCTACCTTAAGTCTTTGGGATATTTAGACTACGTTACCTTCAATCACTTACACGATATTGGTAAGTTTTTGTTTGGTATTTCAGTTTTTTGGGCCTATCTGTGGTTTGACCAATTCATGTTGATTTGGTACGCCAACAACGGTGAAGAAACCATTTATTTTAATCATCGGATGAACTTTTATCCGGTGTTGTTTTGGGGGAATTTGTTGCTAAACTTTGTAACGCCTTTCTTGATATTGATGCGCAATGACACCAAGCGTAAGTTTGGTACCATGTTCTTTGTTGCTTGTATTGTGTTTTTTGGACACTGGTGGGATTATTTTTATATGATCAAACCGGGTGCTCGGATTGCAGCGCATGAGGCCACAGAATTGGCAGAAGGAAAGCATCACAGTACCAAAAAGCATGAAACTACGATTTTTGAGGAAGACGAGCACCCAATCTCCCAAGAAAATGTTGCTGTACCATCTTCGGAAGTAGCAGCGCACGGGGAGTACGCGCCAGGCCACGCGGCTATTGCTAAAACTCCAACAGATACAGTGGGTTCCAGCGAACATAATACGACGGATGTTGTTAAAAATGACCATGAAGTTGCTGCTGAACATGGACCGGTAACGGCACAAAGTGAAGGCCACGGGGTAGCCGCAGAACACGCGGTAGATGCTTCAACTTCATTTGAATTGGGGTACACCATACCAGGCTTGGATGATATTGGGGTGATGATTGGCTTTTTGAGTCTCTTTCTTTTCTTCTTTTTCAGTCAGTTGGGCCGTGCCTCTTTGGTGCCCATGAAAGATCCTTACTTAGAAGAAAGTTTGCACCACGACACCGGTGCTCTCATCGAGGAAGAAGGCGGGGAAAGCCACCACTGATCTGATTATTGTAAAATTGACTTTACCTTTAATATCTAAAGGATACATAAAAATGACTTCGCTAATCGTACTCTTTTGCATTTTCCTTATCACTGTCGTTATTGTACAAATCGGGAAAGTATATGAAATGACCAGTGCCATCAAAGGTGAACAGGCTACCCTTCGCGACAACAGCAAATGGAATGGTTGGTTGTCTGTGGGCTTCATGGTTGTATTTCTCGTGGGTGTTTGTTGGTCAGCTTATGCCTACAAGAACGTTATGATGGGCTACGGCCCCCACGAAGCTGCCTCTGAACACGGTGGTATGTTGGACAATTTATTTTTGATAACACTTGTTATCACGGGTATTGTGTTTGTGCTTTGCCACATCGCTTTGTTTTGGTTTGCCTACAAATTTCGTTGGAAAGAAGGTAGAAAAGCCATGTTCATTCCCCACGACAACCGGTTGGAAATTTGGTGGACGGCTATTCCGGCCATTGTGATGACTGTTTTGGTGGTGCGTGGCCTCAATGCATGGAATACAGTGATGGCTGACGTCAAACCGGATGAAGATTACATGGAGATTGAGGCAGTTGCCCAACAGTTTAACTGGACCATTCGTTACCCTGGTCAGGACGGTAAAATTGGAACCAGAAACTATAAGCTAACAACAGGAGGCAACCAGCTCGGGTTGGATTTTACAGATCCAAAAACTTGGGATGACGTAACGCCCGGTCAGGAATTATACCTTCCCGTGGGCAAAAAAATACGGGTTCGGATCATTGCCAAGGACGTTCTACACAACTTTTACCTTACCCACTTCCGTGTTAAAATGGATGCTGTGCCTGGAATGCCTACTTATTTTGTGTTTACGCCCAAGACAACAACGGCCGAGTATCGCAACCAGTTGCGCAAGTATCCTGAGTTCAATGTGCCTTATGACGCAGCAGATCCAACCGGACCTAAACGTTGGGAAAAATTTGACTACGAGTTGGCTTGTGCGGAGTTGTGTGGAAAAGGTCACTATTCGATGCGTCGCGTATTGAAAATCGTTTCGCAAGAAGAGTTTGATGCTTGGTACAAAACACAGCAATCTTTCTATCTCACACAGATACGCGGGAAGGAAGATGATCCGAACAAAGACAAGGTGCTGGACATTGAAGTACGCCAGCGGGCGGAGACGTTCAATGCCGACATAAAAAAGGCCGTTGAATCGGCTGTTGCAACCGAAAAAACTTTGCCGCTGAGCAATATTGGCTTTGAAACAGGTTCTGCAACCCTTACAGCAAACAGTAAATACGAATTAGACAATTTGGTGACAGCGTTGAATGCCTATCCGTCTATGTCTATAGAGGTGTCTGGTCATACTGATAATGTTGGTGATGCTATTGCCAATACAACCCTGTCAGCATCCCGTGCTAAATCTGTTGTTCAGTACTTGGTAGACAGAGGGATAGCGGTTGGCAGGTTGAAACAGCGTGGATATGGAGACAGCAAGCCGCTGGTCGCCAACGATACGCCGGAAAATCGCGCCAAAAACCGCAGAACTGAGTTTACAATTTTGAATTAAGCATTTCACTCCTCTGAATTAATATACAACCTTATAAAGCATGGCAAACGTAGTAACCGCCGCTGAAACGCTTGAAGATAAGCTCACCCAAGAACTTGGGTATGACGACCATTTTCATGAACACCATCATGGAGATAAGTATCAGTCGAACTTCCTGACGACGTACATTTTCAGTACCGATCACAAGATTATTGGTCGGCAGTTCCTGATGACGGGTATATTCTGGGCCTTTATGGGCGCGGCAATGTCGATTATTTTCCGTCTTCAGTTGGGTTTTCCG
>JBIPOY010000124.1:0-8739 GCA_044378705.1 Saprospiraceae bacterium | reverse complement strand
CGGTAACTCCACCATGCTGATCCCCACTGCCCGCATGGCCAACGGCCAGAAAAAATCCCATTTCCCAGCCTGGGCATTGACACCACCACTCATCCATCCAAAAACAATGAACAGTATAAAACCTATGATGACAAAAGGAATGGGTGAGGTGCCCGAAGCCATACGCTTGCCGATAATGGGCATCATGATGACACCGATGGCCGTGGCAGGCAACAAGGAAAGTCCTGTTTCGAGGGGGCTCATGCCAAGCACCCGTTGGGCGAGAATTGGATACACAAAAACCGACGTAAACAGCCCTAAACCGACCACAAAAGTAAAAATAGTGGTCAAGGCCAAGGTTCTATTGCTCAGTACCCGGAGGTTGACCACAGGGTGTGGGGTCGTCAATTGGCGCCATACAAACCCTATCACACCTACCGTTGCAAGCAAACTGCAAATACGGATGCTTTCACTCGTCAGCCAATCTTCAGATTCACCGCGTTCGAGCACGTATTGCAAACAACCAACCCCCACTGCCAAGAGCGCAATGCCCAAATAGTCAACCACAAAACCCTGTTTTTGTTTGCCCTCCCCTTCTTTCTTGTCCACAAAAACAATGGCCAAAATGGTTGCAATGATTCCAATGGGAATATTGACCGTGAAAATAAGCGGCCACTGAGCCGTGTCGAGGATATAACCACCCACCGTTGGGCCCAAGGTGGGGCCTAGGATAATCCCCATACCAAACAACCCACTCGCCATGGGCCGATCTTTGGTTTCAAAAGCATCAAAAAGAATACTCTGGGACGTGGAAAGCAAGGCGCCACCGCCGATACCTTGGATGAACCGCCAGAACACCAGTTCCCATAAACCTGTTGAGGTGCCACAGAGCCAAGAAGCCACTGTGAACAAAATCATGGAAAAAACGTAATAGTTTTTTCGTCCAAAATAAGAAGCCAAAAAACCAGTCATCGGAATGATGATCACATTCGCGATGGCGTAAGAGGTGATGACCCAAGCAATGTCTTCAATGGTAACGCCGAGGCTACCCGACATTTGTGATAGCGCAACGTTGACGATACTGGTATCCACCAATTCCATGATTGCTGCAGATACCGTGGTGAGCACAATGATAAAGCGAGCAAAACCTTTTGGAGTAGCCATTGTAGAGGTTGGAATGCATGTGTGTTAAAATGTAACTACTGTACAGGTACAATGACCAGCGCACTCATACCGGCCCGAAGTGGTTTTTCAGCATCCGGAGCATCGGTGAGGGCAATACGCACCGGAATACGCTGTACCACCTTCACAAAATTCCCCGACGCATTTTCCGCGGGCAGCAAACTAAATTTTGCACCGGTTGCGGGTGCGATACTCTCAATTTTACCGTTAAATGTTGTTCCTTCATAGGCATCCACGTGTACCGTAACCGCTTGTCCAACGGTCATGGCGCCCACCTGCGTTTCTTTGAAATTGGCGGTAACCCACATTTTATCGTTGTTGACAATACTACACAACGGACTTCCAATATTGGCGAGTTGACCAATTTGTGCTGCTTTTTTGGCGACAAAACCACCCACCGGGGCAATGATAACCGTGTAAGACAAATTCAACCGTGCATTGTCCAGGTCGAGTTGTCGTTGTTCCACAAGGGTACGGGCGACGGCAACCCCTTTTCCTGCTGCATCGGCCTGAGACTGAACAGCGGATTGCTGGCTCTTGCCGGCATCGGATTGGAGACGGCTTGCTTCAACTTGACGGTTGGCTGTTTGAAGTTGCGCCTGTGCTGCTTGTACCTGTGCTTCAGCGCTTTCTTTGTTGGCTTTTACTACGTCGTACTGTTGTTGTGTGATGGCACGCTGTGGCAGCAAAGCAGTGTATCGCGTGAAATCCTGTGTTGCCTGACGGGCCTTGGCTTGGGCGGCTTCCAGATTGGCCTGGGCAACGGGGACAGTGCTCATGGTAGTTTCAACACCGGCATTGGCCGTGCGAACATTGGCGGCAGCCGTACCGACGTTGGCCCCGGCAGAAGAGGCATTGGCGGCAGTGAAACCTACATTGGCTTCCGCGTTGTGCAGCGCCGCTTCAGCCTGACGCACACGCATCAGAAAGTCGCGGTTGTCGAGGACAAACAAGGTGTCACCCGCCTGAACCAATTGATTTTCTTGTACACGGATCTGGGTAATATACCCCTGTACTTTTGGAGCGATGGTGATGATATCTGTTTCCAAATAAGCATTTTCGGTATCCTCGTGGGTCATCGCATACCGGACTTTATTGAATCCGAATATTCCTCCCAGCAACAGTACGCCACCAAGAATAAAAGGAAGTGCGCGGTTCTTCTTCTTCGACATTGTATTGAAAGTATAAAAGTGTTGAAATAATGGTTGGTGGATATTACAGACGGCCTGCACTTTTTTGTAAACGGAACCAAGCGGCACGAGCATCAACCCGGGTAGAGACCGCATTGATTTGGGCTTGGAGGAGCATCGCATCGGCCTCGAGCAAGTCCGTTGCTGTGGCTACCTGCTCACGTTGACGAAGCTGGGTGATACGTTGATTTTCAGTAGCCGACAAGACAGATTGGTCTGCCACTGCAATTTTTTGTGTGGCTGATTGCAAGGAATAGTATTGCGTGGCAATGTCCGTCCTGGCAGCGTCGGAGAGTTGATTGGCAGCCGCCTCGTACTGAATTTGGTTGGCGCGGCTCTCTTCCACCGAGTGGCGGCTGGTGTATAAACTGCTTATATTCCACGTAACACCCACCCCGGCATCCCAGGTGCCAATAAATTTATCAGTAGCCGGGAATTGTCGTATGTTGGGGTTGTTGTAGTAATAGTTTGCCCCAACATTGACCATCGGCAACACAGCACCCCGACTGACATCCACTTGTTTGCCGGAGGCACTGCTTCGCTCCCGTGCAGCACGTACACCGGCCGTGTTAGATGCACCGGCCAAGTAATCCTCCAAACTCCCTTCCCCCTGGGTGGCAACCAATATGGAAGCGCTGTCTAAGCGAATGCCCGTATCTTCCGGTAAATTACAAAGCAAGGCAAGGGAAAATTGGGCTGCGCGAATGGCGTTGTCACTTTCCGATAAGGCCACTTCGAGTTGTGCGACCGAGAGTTCAGATTTAAAAACATCGTTGTCCACGGCGAGCCCTTGGGTGCGCAGATGATTGAGATCATTCAGTCGCGTACGGGCCGTTGAAAGATTTCGTTCAAAGACCTTGCGTGCCTCTTGTAATTTATAGAGATTTAAAGCAGCCGCAATGAGGTTTAATTTCACATCAGCTTGATCGCGAGCAGCGTCAAAACGGGCGGCATTGGCAAGAAAAACACCCGCTTCTATGGTGTTTTTGGCGCGAAAACCAGTGAAAATAGTCTCTGAAAGGGCTACACGGTGCTGAGACTGGTTGAGCAACACTGGCACGGAGAAAAAAGGCGTCTCAAAAGGCGTAACGTTGTCGCTCAGGCGGTAATAAGACCCACTGTAATTGATAGCAGGAACGAGTTGGTCGCGGTATTGGGCAATTCTAGCCTGTGCCGCAAGAACTTTGGCATTCGACACCTGCAACTGACGGCTATGGGAAACGCCCAACTGGACAACTTCCTCGAGCGACATATTGCGCGTTTGTGCTTTCGCGCCTTGGAGGGAAAAAACAGCGGCAAGCAGGAAAACCGGCACAATATTTTTAGAAAAAAAAGGAATTGCCATATTATTGGGTTAAAGAATATCTATTGTTTGATCGTAACTTTTGGGACGATTGATCCGCCCTTGAGGATGCTAGACATCCGTGGAAACACGAACAAGATGTGCCTTAAACAAAACTTTTAGTTCACGCTTAAAACGGGCCTTGTTCACATCTGAAAAAATTTGAGCGTCATCGGTTTCTTGGAGCAATTTGCCAACCATTGTACTGTTGTTGAGATAGGCAGAAATTGCCCCGAACAACATCACAATCGTGAAATCAGCATCCACTTGGTTAAATTGTCCTTTTTCCTGCCCTTCCACGATAAAACCCCGGATCAGAACCATGTTTTTACTCATGAGCTCCGTGATAATTTTGACCAAGGCCGGGCGCTGTTGAAGACTCATTTCTCGCATGATCACACGGTGAAAAGACCTGCCGCCAAAAAATTTATCCACGTATAGATCAATTGTTTGGGACATTTTTTCCCATGCCGACAACATCGTATCGGCAGCCAACGCTTCCAGGACACCCCGTGCATACGGAAACCTGGAAGCTATTAATTCCTCGAACAAACCTTCTTTGGATCCGAAATAATAACTGACCATAGATACGTTGACCCCCGCTTCCAAGGCCAAATGACGCACAGAAACCGCTTCAAAACCGTGCTGTGCAAACAGCTGCTCTGCTGCTTCCAACAAGGCTTTACGCTTGTCTGTTTTGTCACATGTAATATTATCCATCATATCATGTTGGATATGCTCCATTTTTGAAGGCGCAAAGGTACACTTGTTGTGCAAACAAATCAAACGTTTGTTTGATTTGTTTGCACAACAAGTGTCCTGCGGCATTATTGCTCCACCAGATGCGTGCCCGTTGCGAGGCGTACGGGGTAAGTTTTCAAATTGATTCCCCAGGTGTTTTTGTAATCATGGGTGACTGCCGCCACAAACGCGTTCATGGCATGGGTTTTCACCAAGTTGAGGGTGCACCCGCCAAAGCCGCCGCCCATCATACGGGCTCCGGTAGCATGGTGATGCCGGGCGGTTTCCACCAAAAAATTTATTTCAGGAATACTCACCTCATACAAGCAATTCAGCCCATCGTGGGTTTGGAACATCAGCCTGCCGAGCGTTTCGAAGTCGCTTTTTTGAAGTGCCGTACAAGCTTTTTCCACCCGGAGCATTTCCTCAACCACATATTGACAGCGTTTGAAAACGGCGTCTGTCAGTTGTGCTTTGTGCTGCATCAAGAGGTCCAAGGAAACATCTCGAAGCGCGGTAATGGTTGGGTCAAACGTTTTCAGCACAGCAACACCCGACGCGCATTCCATGCGTCGGGTGTTGTAAGCACTGTCGACCAACACGTGTTTTACGCCTGAATCGAACAAAACAAGACTAAAATCCGTAGGTTCAAAGGGAAAATACTGATAGGAAAGATCGCGGCAGTCGAGCCTGACAACAGCGTTTGCCTTTCCCATCACCGAGGCAAACATATCCATGATGCCGCATTGCATACCCACGAAGTTATTTTCAGCGCGTTGTGCGAGGCGCACGATATCCATTGGTGAAAGCCCGAGCCGGTACAATTCGTTCAGGGCAAACAAGGCGCCGCTCTCCAGCGCAGCAGAGGATGACAATCCTGCTCCCAACGGGACATTTCCGCCGAAAGCGAGGTTTAGACCGCCGAATACAAGGCCTTCCTGCCGGGCTTCGCTGACCACGCCGAGCAGGTAATTTGCCCACGGGTACTGCTCCTGAAAAACCACCTGTTGATGATCGGTGATGAAGAAGGCTTCCAGGTCGTGGGCCCAAAAAGCGAATCGGCCATCGGTACGACGACCTGCGGCCAGCCATATAGACTGTTCAATGGCGGCCGGAAGAACAAATCCGGCATTGTAATCGGTGTGTTCACCAATCAGGTTGATCCGCCCAGGCGCCCTAACGGTGCATTCAGGCGGCTCGGAAAAGTGTTGGACAAAAGCCTTGCGTACAATTTCAGCGTTCATAGACCCTACAATAGTCCCTTGTGTGACCATTGACATTAGCCGTTGATGGCCTGAATACCCGGCAGTACTTTTCCTTCCATAAATTCGAGCATGGCTCCCCCACCGGTGCTGACGAAACTGACTTTTTTAGCAAGTTTGAGTTGGTTGACCGCGGCAACTGAATCGCCGCCACCCACCATGGTAAAGGCGCCTTTTTTGGTAGCCGAAGCGCAGGCTTTGGCTACTATTTTTGTTCCTTCTGCAAAAGCGGGCATTTCAAACACACCCATTGGGCCATTCCAGATCACCGTTTTACTTTTCCGGATCACGGAGGCGAAAGATTTGGCTGCTGCGGGCCCGATGTCTAGGCCCATCCATCCGTCGGGAATTTGGTTGCTGGGACAAACTTGTACAGCGGCGTCTGCGGCGAATTTATCGGCACAGATAGAATCTTTGGGCAGAATTACTTTCACCCCAGCTGTTTTGGCTTTTTTCAGAAATTCTTTGGCTGTTTTCAGTTTGTCGGCTTCCACGAGGGAGTTGCCGACGGCGCCTTTTTTGGCCATAAAGAACGTATAGGCCATGGCTCCGCCGATCAGAATATTGTCGGCATAGTCCAAGAATTTATCGAGGAGCATGATTTTATCGCTGACTTTAGATCCTCCGGTGACACAGGTGACCGGTTTTTCCGGGTTTTTCATCGCCCGGGTACCATTTTCGATTTCGCGTTCCATGAGGAAACCGAAAGTCTTGTGGTTTTTATCGAAAAAGCCTGCTACGATGGTGGTACTGGCGTGTGCGCGGTGTGCGGTACCGAAAGCATCGTTGACGTAAATATCACCGAGGGCGGCCAGTTTTTGAGAAAATACAGGATCTCCCTGTTCTTCTTGGGGGTGAAAACGTGTATTTTCGAGGAGTAGCACTTCTCCGGGTTGGAGGGCTGCGGCTTTTTTTACGGCCATTTTTCCCACACAATCATCGGCAAACTGAATTTTCACCTTGAGTTTTTTCCGTAGGTGTTTCACCAGATGTTGGAGGGTAAATATTTGACGGTTGATACTACCGTCGGAGTTTAGTTTTTCCAAAGGGCGGCCGAGGTGCGACATTAAAATGACGGCTCCTCCCTGTTCCAAGATGTGTTTGATGGTCGGAATAGCCTCGCGGATACGGGTATCATCGGTGATATTGAAGGCCTTGTCGAGGGGCACGTTGAAATCCACCCTGACCAGGGCTTTTTTATCTTTGAAATTGATATTCATGGTGTTGTAGTAAATACAAGGATCAAACCAATAAAATAGGGCCTTTCTGTAGCCGTGTTCAGCGAATAAGTAGTGAATTTTCAAGCAACAGAAAGGCCCGGAAGAATGCAATATTGTTGGCAATAACTTAGTTATCGCGCTGTTAGGCCCCAAAAAGCCACTTTTTTGTCTCAGACGCGACCACCTAAGTCGTTACAATACGATTGTTTAAACCATGGCGCACAATTCCGCCAAGCGGGCTGAGTAGCCGGCTTCATTGTCATACCAACCCACGATGCGGCAAGTATTGCCATTCACTTGGGTAAGGGGTGCGTCAAAAATACAGGAGTGGGTATTTCTGACGATATCGCCGGACACAATTTCGTCGGTGTTGTACTCCATAATACCCTTTAGGTGGGTGTCTGCGGCAGCTTTGAAAGCTGCATTGATTTCCTCCACAGTAGCGGCATTTTTGATGGTGCAAACGCAGTCTGTGATAGAACCGGTTGCGACCGGCACCCGGAGTGAGTGGGCAGCGATCTTACCTTTCAGGTGGGGCAACACCACGGTTACAGCCTTTGCGGCGCCGGTACTGGTGGGCACAATATTCATGGCAGCAGCACGGGCACGGCGCAGATCCTTGTGGGGAGCGTCTTGCAAGTTTTGATCCGAGGTATACGCGTGAATGGTGTTCATGAAAAACTGTTCGACGCCGAAGGCCTTGTCGAGGGTCATGATCATGGGTACGAGGCAGTTGGTGGTACAGCTCGCATTGGAGATGATGGTATCGGAGTCTTTAATATCTTGGTGATTGGCGCCGATCACGAATGTTGGCACATCATCCGCTTTGGGCGGAGCAGATAGGATCACGCGTTTTGCACCGGCCTGGAGGTGCAGACCAGCCTTGTCTTTGTCGAGAAAAATACCGGTACATTCAAGCACCACATCGACCCCCATGGCAGCCCACGGGAGTTCTGCGGGGTTTCTCACCGCCAACCCGGCAATTTTAACACCGTTGACGGTAATACTGTCTTCATCGGCAGATACCGTACCGTCGAAACGGCCATGCATCGTATCGTATTTGAGGAGATGGGCCAAGGTGGCGTTGTCTGTGAGATCGTTGATTGCGACAACTTCAACATGGGGGTTTTTCAGCAGGTTGCGAAAGGTGAGGCGACCGATACGGCCGAAGCCGTTGATAGCAATGCGTTTTTTAGCCATTGTTATGGTAGAGAAATTTTGTTTAAAAATGCTTTTTCAGGTGCAAAAGTAGGAATTTAATAGCGATTTAATAGCGATTTCAAGCGCCAACCGTTGGTTTTATCGCACACGTAAGGGGGGCAAGTGGGTTCCATTCTTCAAATCCAAACAAATAAAACAAAAGTAATATTTACAGCGCATCAAAAATTGAATAATCCGGGTTTTTCCAAATAATTTTGGTAATATCCACGACAAGTTCCCAAAGCCTGTTGCGTAGGAATAATGGTCAGAGCCTACGAACCTTTACATAATAGTTTTCGTCCACTTCGAGTCCACTGTTACGAATATCCTTGCAAGGGCTCTTTTTCCATTCCGTGGTAGGTTGTATCGCCTCGAAAACACCGGGACTCAGGGCCACCTTCAAGGGCATATCAAAGCCATTGACACAATTGGTCCAGCGATAGGCGACTCTACCTTTGTGCTCAAAACGATATTCTAACACGGGGATTCGTGTGTCACGCAGGTATTGATCAAACACTTTTTGAAGATTCACTCCTGATTTTTTACTGATATACGCTTCTACCATCGAGCCATCAACGGTTTGGTGGTAAAAATCGAAATTCAGTCCGCGCAGGATCTCACGC
>JBIPOY010000123.1:0-8758 GCA_044378705.1 Saprospiraceae bacterium | reverse complement strand
AGGTGAAAAATCTAATCGAAGACCCCATCACCCTGCTGATGGATTTATAATGTTCCCTTTTCCAACCAACACCACCCACAAAAAATTGAGCCGCCCCGGATATTTCCGGAGCGGCTCATGTATTGACAACATACACGACAGCAATGAACTGCCGTATTTGTTTAGTGTTGCAGTACTACGCGACGGATCGCCGTTTCGCCGTCCACCGTAACCCGCAGAAAGTATGAACCCTGAGCAAGACTGCCAAGTTCAACCGCCTGATTCAACAAAGTTACTTTTCCCGCATGGATGTTTTGAACCGTTTGACCAAGGGTATTCAGTACCTCGATGCGAACATCAGAAGCAGACGCCAAGGCAAGTTTCAACATCACCGTACCGGAAGTTGGGTTAGGGCTCACCGTGAACGCCTGAACAGTTGAAGGATCTTTCGTCCCAACCGTTACTTGAGCAGTCACTACTGCCTCCAGCGCACATCCGCTTTGATCCGAAACGACACACGTGTAGGTGCCCGCCGGTACACCGGAAAGATCTTGCGTAACAGCACCGTTGCTCCACTGATAAGTATAGTAGCTATCATCGGCCAACAAAGCACCCAAACCACCGGCAGGGGTCAGATTTACAGCTCCGCTGCTGGTCACAACCGTTGCGGTGATGTCGTCCAACAATGGGAGGAAAAATACCTGCGCTGACTCACCTACAAAATAACAGCCACCCGAAGGATCAACATTGCCAATAGAAACCCCCAAGGCAGCATCAATGATGGTGCCGCCGCCCAATACAACCGGTGTAGCAAAGTAAACACCAAATGGGAATCCTTGTGCATCAGGTCCTACGTTCTGATATCCCACAGAAAATGGCGCATCCAGAAAACCCGTGCTGCCCAAATAACCGGAAACATCAGATGGCCATGTACCCGCTGGTACTGGCGCTGAAGAAATCGCCCAAGCAAGACCCGCTATCGGACCCTCATTTGGCAAAATGAAACTGGCTTCATCCAACTGAATAAGATCAGCCAATTGTGATTCAAAGCACAAGAACGGATTGGGAACCTCAAACGTTCCAACCGCAGCATCAGCACAAGTAACACTGGCCACTTGTTTGATCTCTACACAAAACTGACCCAAGGCAACCGTACCCTCAAAGTTAAATCCGTCCACCAACATGAAATAATTCTGACCGGCAATGGTTTGAATATCCAAACCCGCACGCCAGTCCGGCATACCATCTACATACAAATCATCATTGCAAATAACTTCCGTAAGATCATCACAGTTATCCCCTGCATAAACCAGCATTTGAGTGTCTCCCGGATCTTGCTGTGCCGTACCAATGTAGTTCGTGGCATTGCATGGAACCGTTTCTATATGGTACAAATTGCCGTCTCCTGTAAAAGTGTACCACATGGAGCCGTCCACAATATCAGCACCGTTGGACTCTCCCCAGCACGTAACATCCGGATCAGTAGAGGCTGCGGTAGCCGTTGTATTGTTGTAAAGACCGGTGGTCTGGGCAACACCCGGTGCCGCACCAAAATAAGAGGTAAGATCCACCGCAGAATCACAAACATCCACATTGTACACCACCGGTGGCAATGCAATATATTCTACGTCATCAAAATAGTAGGTGCTGATGTTGTTCGTACCATAAAAATCAATGCCGCCCAGATTTTTGGCATACGGGATTTTTGCCACGTAATTGCCATTGATCCAAAGGGTCAGGAAGTTGTTGTCTAGGTCAATTTTTTGTTTCACCTCAAACCACTGGCCATTGGGATAGCTAAAGTCGGCCAAAACCGCTCCCGCACCAATTTGGATACGACCGGCACCGGCATTTTCAAAGAATACATCCAAGTTCCAATCGCCGGCAGCGATGGGCACAACATTCTGGATGTTGTAGTAACCGTTTTTACCAACAGGAACATACATCTGCCACTTGAGCTCATAGTTGCCACTGGTTTTATTACCCAGTTTCAACACAACGTCTTGTGGGCCACCGGCCGCAGCAGTACTGTTGATCTTCACTGAATTGGGCACTGTGTATTTCTGTTCTGTTGTCACAATCCCATCTTCAGTGGTACCTTCCGTTCCACTCCACGTTGACCACCAAGTAGCCTGTGGTCCTAGTTTCATGGTAGTGCTGTAGGTATCGAAATTATCACAAATGATGGAATTCGGATTGAGGTTGCAAGGCAAAACGCAGGCCACACAGGAAGCAAAGCATACAGCCGGCAAAGTAATATCAACAGAAGGTGTGATAAAGCGGTTAAAACCACCATTGCCATCGTTAACACCACAGGCAGCGGGTGCCTGCTCCCAACCATTCGGGCCATTTTTAAACTTATACTGATAGGCCTCTCCTTCTGTAAGGGCTTTGGTCAGACTCCAAACGCCATTGCCGTCATTGGTCATCGCTTCACCGTTCCAGTTGTTGAAAGAACCGGCTAAAAAAGCACCGGCAGGATCTACGTTTTGAAGGGACATATTCACACGAAACGTCACATTGACAGGTGCTGCAGGAGCGCCTTCATACATGCTGATATCATCCACTTTCCAGTAGTACTCAAACTCGCCGGAATAACGAAACTGTACCCAAACCTGGGCTTTGTTGTCGGCCTCAGGAATTTCAAGGTCAATTTCGCCCTGATATACCTGTGGGTTACCCGTCGTCTCCTGTACCAACCCGTCAAACTGTGGTACGCTGTGGTAGGTAAAGTTAATACCGTCTGTGCTGATACCAACACTCGCAACATCCGTGCCGGTGTAGGTGCGGAAATACGTGTTAAATTTCAGGTGAAGGTTAGATTTGCCAACACAGTTGGCAGGAACCGCCACGCCGGTAAGCGTAACATCGTAGGGAAAACCCTCGCCATTGGCGTCGGAGTCAAACCACATATAGCCCGTTGAGGACGTGGGAGACACAAAATCTCCCGGTTGCCAAGCCCCGGCATTCGCTACGTCAGTCCATGCCCACGTGGATGGTCCGGAATTACTTCCCCCTTGTTCCCAATTGGTGAGGGCAATGGCCTGATCCGAAAAAGTTTCGGTCCAAAACGGCGTTTGTGCAAAGGACATGGAGGAGGCCGCTGCGAAAACAATCGCCAGCAGAATACCCCTGAAAGTCAGCATTTTTGTCATAAGAAATGAAATTTGGTTAACAGTAGTGTATGATTTTGTGCTGCCAAAATTCTAAAAAAGAATCCGTACCAACGGGGCTTTGCCCTCGAAATTTTGACAATTGACGTTTTATTGCAGTTTTTATCGAAAAAAGCGTTAAAAACACCGCGTTGTAGCGGTACTCCTCCCTATAAATTTAAATAGTGCATGAGCGCATCATACCGCTCGCGGAGGAAATCACTGCGCTCTAGCTCCCCAAAGGTTTCCTTCACATCGTAATCGTGTCTTTCTAAAGACGATATCACCCGCGAAAGATCGGTCCTATCCAGTTTTAAGGTCAATTCTATGTACTCAGGATTGGGTGCTGAGGTTACAAAGGCACTCAGTATTTTCACATTTTCATCCTCGACAAGGTGTGAAATATTGCTGAGAGAATAATCCCGGCGGGGCATTTGAAGCACCAACACAGCACCCTGCTCACTAAAAGACGCCGTTTGCGCAAAATATCGCAATAGGTCATTTTGTGAAATCAGCCCTCGGTAATTCCCCTCGGTATCTATCACCGGAAGCACCGTTAACCGCAATTCTCCCATCATCCGCATCACCTCAAAAATGTGCTCATCTTCCAAAATTGCCGCACGACGCATCAGAGAAAAATCATATTCGCTGATGGGATCGTACAACTTGTGGTTGAATACATCCTCCTCCGACAGTATCCCCACCAATTTGCCCTCCTGTACCACAGGAAGATGCTTCACATGGTATTCACCCAATAAGTGAAAAGCATCGCGGCCTGTCTGTTGCAGCGAAAGCGCCGGAATATTGTGTTCAATAAGTGTTTTTGCAGTCATACAGATTGCTTTTCAAAACAAATTTATCTGCCATTTTTGCTGCCTTTGATTGGGGTACCCACGGCAATCCGTTGACAAGAAGTAACGCACAAGGGAGCAAATATGAACGGAAAAAGTCGCTCGCAAAAAAAAAATAGTTCAAAAAGCATAAACTTGTCGCAATTAGACCAACAGTTCAGGACTTTTGCATGGAAAACAGTTTTTTTTGCTGATTGTTCCTATGAAAAATATTTCTCAACGCGCGCTCTTCCTCCAGTATGTTGCCCAAACCTCCCCGGCGCCCATGGCCCTCGAAATCGTTTCCGCGGAAGGCTGCTGGCTCATCGACAACAATGGAAAACGTTACCTGGATCTCATCGCGGGCATTGGCCCAAGTGTGGTGGGTCACAGACACCCTACGGTAGAGGCCGCTGTCATCCAACAAGTCCAATCCTTCTGGCATACCCTCGTGTACGGTGAATTTGTGCTCGCCCCACAAGTACAACTCGCCAAATTACTCGCAGCACATTTGCCCGGGCTCGACTCCGTTTTTTTCGTGAATTCAGGCGCTGAGGCCACCGAAGGTGCTATGAAACTCGCCAAACGAGCGACAGGAAGACCACATTTTATTGCTTGCCACAACGCATACCACGGCAGCACGCAAGGCGCCGCCAGCCTCATGTCTCCAGATTACTTTACAAAGGCCTTCCAACCCCTCCTCCCGGGTATCAATCATATATCCTTCAACAGTGACGATGATCTACAACTGATTGACAATCAAACAGCCGCCGTCATCGTTGAAACCATTCAGGGAGAAGCCGGCCTCTTTCAGCCACGAACCGCTTGGATTCAAGCGCTGCGCCAACGGTGTACGGAAACAGGAACCTTACTCATCCTAGACGAAATACAGGCCGGCATGGGCCGTACAGGAAAGTTGTTTGCTTTCGAACACTACGGCGTGGTACCCGATATCTTACTACTTGCCAAAGGTTTTGGCGGCGGTATGCCGCTGGGAGCTTTCGTAGCACCCCGTGCATTGATGGAACTCCTTTCACATGATCCCGTTTTAGGACATATCACCACTTTCGGCGGACACCCCGTGTGCACAGCCGCCGGACTAGCAACCCTACAAATTCTTTTAGAAACAGACTTGTTGGCTCAAATACCCGAGAAAGAAGCCCTGTTCAGAAAACTTCTGATACACCCGACCATCAAAGAAATTCGAAGCGCCGGACTTTGGATGGCCATTGACCTTGGAGATGCAGCACTGGTCCAAAAAGCCATCCAACACTGCCTTCACCACGGCGTCATCACCGATTGGTTCCTTTTCAACGATCAAAGCTTGCGAATAGCCCCACCCCTGACCATCACAGAAGAGGAAATACGTTTCGCCTGCGGGGTTCTGAACACCTTCCAAGCGTAAAAACTTGTAACAGGTTAACGTGGTCGCGTCTGAGACAAAAAACCGCCGGAAAACTTTATTCCTGCCAACCCACCGGAACCGCCAATACAGGAATATGAGAATGATTGACCGTATCTTCGGTAATACTGCCAAACAACAAGTGTGAAAGACCTTGGCGTTGGTGGGTCGCCATCACTATCATATCTGCATTGCATTGATCAGATGTGGACAAAATACTCGTATCCTCAAAAAACGACTCCGTGGTCATGATCACATCAGTCTTTTTCAGCCCGGCAGCCTCCGCCAAGCGATTTTTTCGGGATTCCGCTGAGCCATCTGTCGGCAAACTGGATGGATTGTTGAGATACAACACCTTCACCAAAAAATTAAACATCTTCTCCCATTTGGCAAGGTAGAAAAACACCCCCTTCTGGTCGTTTTTTAAGGTGGAGGGCAGTAATACTACCTTGGGTGAAAATTTTCCCATCCCTTCAGGAACCGCCAACACCGGACAGGGAGCGGTACGTATAACTTTTTCCGTATTCGACCCTACCAAAAATTCGCTGATACCGGAAGAGCCCTTCGTACCCATGACCACCAAATCAATATTGTCTTCGTTGACCACATTCCGAACGGAACGGTGCAAATAACCATCCTCAACTCTAATTTTGACCTCCAGTGAAGCATACCTCGGATCTGACAAGAGCTCCATCTTAAGCTTTTCCAACTGTATGGACGCCGATTCATCATACTGCTCATCGTCCACCGCGTAGCTGGTTATCGCAGCGTATTCAGACAATGGCGCAGTATAAATAGACGCCAAATTGACGTGTAACATCTCCAAGACCGCACCACTCCGCTGAGCTAGCTCAGCAGCTACCCAAAAGGCATTCTTTGCATTTTGGGAAAAATCAATGGGAACTAGTATCTTTTTCATAACAATTGTATTGGGATTGGTTTTTCCCTTTGCAAAAGTGTAGGAGATACCATCTACTAAAAATGACCTACATCAGCATAACGGTTGATTCTTGATCACTATTTTCGGTATTTTTCTGAAAACCGACGGGCCAGTTGTTTGTGCTTGTTGTCTAAATCCAGCTCCCGACCCTGTATGAATGCCGCCGTAACAAGGCATCCCCGCATGTCCAACGCATCGCCTTCGCTGATGAACAACGTCGCGTCTTTACCGATTTCCAAAGAACCACAACGCTGATCTATACCCAAAATTTTGGCCGTATTCAAGGTAAGTGCACGGATGGCCGCCTCTTGTGGGAGGCCAAAACCGCAGGCTTGACCTGCCTGGAAGGGGAGGTTGCGCTGGCGCCAACTACCATTCCCCGTAAAGGCGAAAAGAACGCCTTTTTCATACAGTTGAGCAGCCGTTCTAAATTTTTGATCCACGGCAGCATCGTCACGGGTTGGTAGGCTCTGCGTGATGCCCAATATCACCGGAACAGCATGGCTTTTTAAAAAATCAGCGACCATCCAGCTGTCCTCTCCCCCAACAATCACCAACCGAATACCAAAAAACTCAGCAAAAAGAACAGCCTCCTGTATCGTTTTGGCGTTGTCTGTACGCACATACAACACCTGCTCTTGGTCAAATAGACCACGCATAGATTCAAATTTCAAGTTTACTACTCCAGGGACAGGGCCCTGTGCATACGAACGGGCCTCTTCAAAGTAGCCTCGCATGGCCAGTATATCTTTGTCATATTGTTCGTTTTTCTTGTTCTCCGAAGCGCCCGAACCATACCAACCATTGCTTCGCACACTTGGCCAGTTCAACCAAATACCGTCGTCGGCACGGTATGCGGCGTCTTCCCAATTCCATGCATCAAGTTGTACAATTGATGAGGTGCCGGCAATACTCCCTCCTTCCGGCGCAACCTGCGCAAGCAACACACCATTCGAGCGTACCGTCGGGATAATGTCAGAATCTGTGTTGTAAGACACCAGCGTGCGCAGGTTGGGCATAAAACCGCCTACATCCGAAAAATCAACAGTGGCCCGAGCAGCATCAATTTCGACCAAACCAATACGCGTGTCCGGCGCAATAAACCCGGGATATACATGCTTTCCGGTAGCGTCGTACACTTTCCCGTATTGACTGCGATCAACACGCAGGGTGGACGCTCCCGCCACAAGGGTGATTTTCCCCTTATCAAAAACAAGGGCGCTGTTCGAAATGGTTTGGCCATTTCCGAGATGCGCTGTGGCACCCAAGATAAGAATGGCCGTTTTTTGTGTGGGCGCAGGTACCGGGCGCTGGCCGAAAACTTGAAATGCCCCTAATAAAAGGACTGTAACAACTGTAAAGAGCGGATGTACCATATAGATGCTTGTTGATGTGTTGAATTACAAATTTACTGCGTATGATCCGGCAAAAACAACTTTACGTTCCACCAGCCTTTTTCCACAATGGCGTGGTTTTTTTCATAAAAATTTAATGCCGGCTCGTTCCAATCCAATACTTGCCATTTCACCATTCGACAACCCCTCCGGTAGCCTTCCGCCAGGAAGGCGTCAAATAATTTTTGACCCACACCAAAACGACGATAGGCCTCATTTACCACAAAATCATCCAAATACAGGATGCGCCCTTTCCACGAGGAATACGCTTCAAAAAACAACGTCATCCCCACTACTTTTCCATCCATCTCCGCCACCATACTCTCGAAACGCCCGGCCAAAAAATCACGCACGTACTCTTCCGGAGTGGTCAATACCGCTTCAGGCGCTTTTTCATACTCCGCCAACTCATACATCAGGGCGTGAACATACGGAAGATCGGATTCTAAAGTAGGACGAATAAGCATGATGAACAGTGCGATTGAATAGTGCGATTTGAAAGAAAAAATAGGCCGATGTACCTAAACAAAGAGTGGCGACGGAAGCATCAGCCGCCCAGTTTGTCTAATAATTCCATGGCAGCTTTCGCCACCACCGTTCCCGGACCAAAAATAGCTGCCGCCCCGGATTCCCGAAGAAATGCATAGTCTTGTTGGGGTATCACTCCCCCCACAACCACAAGAATATCGTCGCGACCCAAGGCCTTGAGCGCAGCAATCGTTTGGGGAACCAACGTTTTGTGGCCGGCTGCCAAACTAGAAATACCCAAGATGTGCACATCGTTTTCAGCGGCTTGTTGGGCGGCCTCTGCCGGTGTCTGGAACAGCGGCCCAATATCTACATCAAAACCCAGGTCGGCGAAAGCCGTGGCAATGATTTTCGCGCCGCGGTCATGGCCGTCCTGACCCAGTTTGGCAACCATGATGCGCGGACGTCGGCCTTCCTGCTTCGAAAAAGCATCCGCCTTTGCTCGAGCATTCTCAAAATCTTCATTCTTACGCATATTAGCAGCATAAACACCTGAAATAGATTGTATCGTAGCAGCATAACGCCCAAATACT
>JBIPOY010000462.1:0-2978 GCA_044378705.1 Saprospiraceae bacterium | reverse complement strand
GTCTGGCATCCATGCGTATGCCCAAAGCGAAAAAATGGATAGCAGGGCGGCGCAACTGGCGGAACCGATATTCAAATACAATCCCTCCCACGAACGCTAAAACACTTTGGATGCATGTTTCGTCTTTGGGAGAATTTGAGCAAGGCAGGCCAGTACTCGAGTTGTTTCACAAAGATTTTCCTGATTGGCGCGTGATACTTACTTTTTTTTCGCCTTCCGGGTATGAAATACGCAAAGATTATCCGCTGGTGGACGAAGTACTATACCTTCCGGTAGACACGCCGGCAAACGCTCGGGATTTCTTGGAATTGATACAGCCGGATGCGGCTATATTTGTTAAGTATGATTTTTGGGCCAACTACCTGTTTGAATTAAAAAAAAGAAGCATCCCTACCCTACTCATTTCAGGTCTTTTCCGGCCATCCCAGCCGTTTTTTCATTGGTATGGTACGTTTTGGCGCAAGATAATACATTGTTTTACCCATGTTTTTGTACAGGATGAAAACTCTAAAAAACTACTCCAAAAAATCGGATTTCAACGTGTTTCACAAGCAGGAGACACTCGGGTAGATCGGGTTTTACGGCTTGCGGCAGCAGTAACACGCCATCCTTTGGTAGAGGCCTTTGTAGGAAAATCACCCGTTATCGTTGCCGGAAGCACGTGGGAAGCCGACGAACAGGTATTACTGCCAATCCTTCAGGCTGTTGAATTTCAACATATTAAAATTATTGTAGCACCCCATGAACCTTCCAAACGGAACGTAAATCGTTTGATCAACCAAACGGCCGGAGCTGTACCGTATTCCCAATTGACCCTTGAAAATGCAGGTCATCATCGGGTTTTGGTAATAGACAACATCGGACTCCTCAACAGCCTATATCGATATGGCAGCATCGCCTATATCGGTGGCGGATTTGGCAAAGCGATTCACAATACCCTCGAGCCGGCCGCTTTCGGTTTGCCCATCCTTTTTGGACCAAAATTTGAAAAATTTGAAGAAGCAAGACAATTTGTGGCCTTGGGGGGGGCATTCCCAATCCACAATGCCCACGACATTATTCAGGTGGTTGGAAAACTACAAGTATCTGAAAACTACCAAAAAGCATCCCATTCCGTTTTGAGCTATTTGGAAGCCAGCCAAGGTGCCTCCATGAAAGCCATTGATTGGGTAAAGTCACAATTCACCCCTCCTTACACCTACCAATATTGAAAGTAACTGGTTAGCGTGGTCGCGTCTGAGACAACAAAGTGACCATTTTTTGCCAGACAGCGTGCCACCTAACCAGTTACTATTGAAAATAACTAACCGAAAATTGCCACCATTTGTACAAAATTGAGAAAAATAGCACAACTTTAGCCACTAATCCGTCTTTCATTGGACAAAACGAAGATTTAAGCATGTAATTTTAAAAAAATGCCCGTTAACCATTCCTAGATTGTCCTCCATCGTACTACTTTTGTGGCCCCAAACGACAGGCTTTTCGCCCTAACTCCTCACACAATACATATTTCACTACATGCAAGGTTCTGCAATCACCATTAGAAGGGGCAAATTGAAAGTGCCCAATGATCCCATTATTCCATTCATTGAAGGAGACGGCACCGGTGCTGATATCTGGGCCGCGTCTGTGCGGGTTTTGGATGCTGCTGTTGAGAAAGCCTACAACGGTCAAAAGAAAATATTTTGGAAAGAAGTTCTCGCAGGAGAAAAAGCTTTCAACAAAACGGGCAGTTGGTTGCCGGATGAAACACTAAAAGTCATTGATGAATACAAGGTAGGTATCAAAGGCCCCTTGACCACGCCAGTGGGTGGCGGTATTCGTTCACTCAACGTGGCGTTGCGCCAACAACTTGATTTGTACGCCTGTGTGCGTCCGGTAAGGTGGTTTAAAGGCGTTCCAAGCCCTGTAAAAGAACCCGGCTTGGTTGACATGGTGATTTTCCGTGAAAACACAGAAGACATTTATGCCGGTATTGAATACCTCGCCGGAACCCCGGAAGCTCAGAAAGTACTGGACTTTCTCCAAAACGAAATGGGCGTCAACAAGATCCGTTTCCCAAAAACGTCCAGTATCGGTATTAAGCCGGTATCCAAAGAAGGTACAGAGCGTTTGGTGCGATCAGCCTTGGAATACGCCTTTAAATACAAGCGCAAATCCCTGACCCTCGTGCACAAAGGGAATATCATGAAATTTACCGAGGGAAAATTCAAAGACTGGGGCTACGAACTCGCAGAAAGAGAGTACGGAGACCGGGTGTTTACGTGGGCAGAATACGACCGTATCAAAGAAGCAAAAGGCGAAGCAGCGGCCAATGAAGCTCAATCCACAGCACTCGCTGCCGGAAAAATGCTCATAAAAGACAGTATTGCAGACGCCTTCCTCCAGCAAATACTGCTCCGCCCGGCCGAATACGACATGGTGGCCACCCTTAATTTGAACGGCGATTATCTTTCTGATGCCCTAGCCGCACAGGTTGGTGGTATCGGAATCGCACCCGGAGCCAACATCAACTACCTGACCGGACATGCAATTTTTGAAGCCACACACGGAACAGCCCCTAAATATGCCGGTAAAGACGTCGTGAATCCTTCTTCCGTTATCCTTTCTGGCGTCATGATGTTTGAATACCTCGGTTGGGACAAAGCAGCCAAACTAATTGTAAAAGGCATAGAACGCAGTATCCGAAAAAAACGGGTGACCTACGATTTTGAAAGGCTGATGAAGGGTGCCACCAAATTAAAATGCTCCGAATTCGGTTCTGAAATTATCGCTAATATGTAATTTAGCAGCTTTATTGGGGGCAGGGCGAAGTCAATTTACTTCACCCTGCCCTTTATTTTTTCCATTCTTTCAACAGTACTCAGTTTATGGACGAATTAAATGTAGTTGATTCAAACGGTACCACCCTCGTGGATGGCGATGCCGTGCTTGTAATAAAAGATCTGAAAGTAAAAGGCTCTTCTATGGTCATCAAA
>JBIPOY010000461.1:0-2979 GCA_044378705.1 Saprospiraceae bacterium | reverse complement strand
GAACTTTATTGAATTTCCTCGAAATCAAACAAATAATCAAAAATCTAAACCTCATGTCTTCTCGTGTTTTCACTGCAACGATACACTTTTTTAAGCCAAGGGAATAATAATAGATGAGCTGGTCGGCTAAATTTGGACAGCAACTTAAGAAAACAAACCCAGGAGGTGATGAAAAAATCTCGTTGCCATTTGTTTGTGTCCGGCACTTGTCGCACTTTTGCGCATTCGATCGTTTCGACGCTTATGGGCAGAAGTTGGTATTTGTTTTGCACCACAAACCTCAACTTTTGCCCTTTTTTATTGATATATTTTCAAATCGACAGCGCTGATTTTTTACGAACCATCGCCACAAAGAAAGTTATAGAACCTAATATGTTAAATAAAACAAAACACAAAATTCGGGTTTTCTCAAGTATTGATACTATTAACCAGACTACTGTCAACGTTCCGCATCAACCAATCCGCCCTTTATCTGGCCAGCGGAAAGTAAGTGTAACTGGTTGGGTATTTGATGGCGTATTGAATAATCTTGTTGAGGAGGTATTTGTTTGTATCGGAAAATGTGCGTTTAAAGCAGTGTATAGACTGGATCGCGCGGATGTTGCAAAACATTTTCGAAATCCGTTACTACTGCAATGTGGGTTTTTTTGTAATATTCCGGTTGATGCCTTTTTGGATGGTGAAAATATTGTTTCTATAAAGGTTGTAGTTGGTAACGAAAACGAGACTTTTTATGACATTAACCCAATCGAAATTGATGTTCAGAAGTCATTTTTATCAACATTTTCAAAACCGGAACGCGAACAAAAAATTAAAAAAAACAACGGCAATGATCCTCTTATCTCCATTATAATCCCGTGTTTTAATGACGGAAAATACCTTCCGGATGCATTGTCTGGAATTGATGAAATCAAAGATGTAAACTATGAGGTCATCATCATCAATGATGGTTCAACCGACACATTAACACTGGATTATCTGGAAAAACTTGATAAGAATAAATATATCGTTCTCCATCAACAAAACAAAGGTGTATCGTCAGCGAGGAATGCCGGGATAAGCATTGCCCGAGGAGCATACATCCTCGCGCTCGATGCGGACAACATGATTAAACCAGATTATGTTTATACCGGCACCGAATTCCTAGAAAACAACCCCGAATTTGATATTTTTTACAGCGATCAGATTAGGTTCGGTACAACCAACAGGGTAATCGAAGTTCCTGAGTTCGATCTGATTTCGCTCATAACCAATAATTGTGTTGATACCTGCGCCATTTTCAGAAAAGAAGTATGGGAAACCTGCGGCGGCTTCGATGAGAACATGGTCGGTTTTGAAGATTGGGAACTTTGGATGAGGGCTTACGCAGATGGTTTTAGGTTTTATCATCACCCGGAGCCATTGTTCTTTTACAGAGAAAAATCTCTGGAAGAATCCTTAAACCTTAAATGTCAGATTCCAGCAAACCATTCAAAGTTATTGAGTTATATTTACGCTAAACATTCACGCCTCATTAGGCAAACACTGAAAGATTTAAAGCTGGCAAATCAGGAATTGCACAATGACTTGCGAAAAAAAGATTTTCAGGCCCATGATAACATCCTAAAGCACGTTCCTTCCGGATATCAGAAAAACAAACTGATTGAAAAGATTGAAAAGATTGAAAAGGCATTTTTTCTCCTGAAAACTTATCCATCCTATGTTTTCAAACACCCCGGGCTCCTTAAAAATAACATAACATCATTGTTTCGGCAGGGACTCAAAAAAACGATGAAACTTGCTTACCATAAAATTTTGTTGGAAAAACAGAAAATTGAAAACACCCCGGATACTGAAAAAAGTGAGAAACTTGAAAAACTATTTAATGCGTTAGAAAATTATAGCCAGGATGTTGCTGGCAAAGGTCCGACAAAAGTATCCGTTGTTATTTGCACCTACAATCGTTGGTCGTATTTACACGATTTACTTACATCTCTAGGGCAGCAAAGTTATCCCCATTTTGAGGTAATCGTTGTTAATGGGCCTTCAAACGATGATACTTTTCGGACAAAAGAGCTTTTCCCAAGAGTCAGATACTTCGAAACAAAACAACGGAATATTTCGATTTCGAGAAATATTGGAATTAATCTGGCACAGGGTGAAATTATAATTTTTGTTGATGACGATGCTTTGCCAGGGGATTCGGAATGGATTTCAAGATTTGTAACCACCTTCAAATCTGACAGGAACATTAAAGCAATTAGTGCTCCCGTCAAGACAGGCTGGACAGAAGAGTACGAATTCTACCGGACGTATGGCGGTTTTTATGGAACTGTTTTTTATATCTGGCCAAACCAATACTTCGAAACATTCCATAATACCCCAAAAAGTAAAGAATTTCCTTTTGATACCGGCCAAGGTTCAAACCTTGCATTCCGCAGAAAGGAATTGATCGAAATTGGTGGATTTGATGAATATTTTATTTACTACCTAGATGAGGCCGATGCCATTTGCAGGCTATTTAATAAAGGCTATGAAACATTTAATTTAAAAGAAAACGTCCAACGGCATTTCCGCGGCCCGAGCGTCATCAGGGGAAATGGTTATAATTTAAGATGGCAAACCATTGCCAGCAGTACGGCGTATTATGGAATGAAAAATGGTAACAACAGCTTTTTTAAAAGAATCGCAAAAGTAATATATGTGCTTTTGACGGATAAGTCGCAGGAAATCATCGCCAACTATAAAAATAAGCACATCTCTGCATTTGATCTGATCCAACAGCTCACAAAATATTACTACGGTGGAATTTTAGGAATTTTGGCGGGAATTTTTAAAAAGAGGAAATTTCTTCAACCGATCTCTGATAGTTCTTGTAATACCTATGTTAATTTCACCGAAATTAACATGGCCCAAACCAAATATCGCATCGTAGTAGTAGCCCCATGGATGGCAAGCGGCGAAACCGGTGGAGCCGAGCGCTTTCATGAAGGACTTATA
>JBIPOY010000460.1:0-2992 GCA_044378705.1 Saprospiraceae bacterium | reverse complement strand
TGCCTGTAGGGATATCCCCTGAAAAACTACCAGCAATACTATTATTCTATATTTCATAATCAACCATCAATGAAAATTTCTGTTGAACAACGCAAAAGTAACGCCTTCTTTCCCATCTCTGCTGCTGCTTTGAGCGAAATACAAGCAATTGTGGGTGAGCAGTATCTTTTTCTTGACCAAACAACGTTGCTAGCACATGGCCACGATGAAACAGAGGATCTTTCTTACTTGCCGGAAGCAGTGGTGGAACCAGCCAATACGGCTGAAGTCAGTGCCCTGATGCGCATTTGTCATGCCAATAGGATTCCGGTCACCATTCGAGGCGGCGGATCCGGATTGGCTGGCGGGGCGTTACCCATCTGTGGTGGATTGGTGGTCTCCATGCGGCGTTTCAACCAGATTGTTCACATTGACGAACGCAATTTTCAGGTAGTCGTCGAGCCGGGTGTCATCACAGAATTCCTCCAAAATACTTTAAAAGAAAAGGGGCTTTTTTATCCCCCTGATCCCTCCAGTAGGGGATGGTCTTTTATTGGAGGCAATGTTAGTACCAATGCCGGCGGCCCCAAAGCGGTAAAATACGGGGTAGTGAAGGACCATGTGTTAAATTTAGAGGTCGTACTTTCCAACGGTGATGTCATTTGGACGGGCGCCAATACCCTCAAGAACTCAACAGGCTACAACCTTACCCACCTGATGGTGGGCAGCGAGGGGACACTTGGCATTGTGACGCAAATTGTATTGAAACTGCAACCTTACCCTACCCAAAGCCTTCTGATGTTGGTACCTTTCAGATCTGCTGAGAGTGCCTGCGCTGCGGTTGCTGCAATTTTTCAGGCAGGAGTAACGCCCAGTGGTTTGGAGTTTATGGAGCGCAATGCCATTGATTGGGCCGTTCGGTATGTTGGCGAAACACCGGTGCCCATCCAGCAAGAAGATGCTGCCCACCTCCTCATTGAACTGGATGGCTTTCACATGGAAAGCCTGATCGCAGATTGCGAGACCATTGGCAGGGTATTGGAGCAATTTGACGCCGGTGAAATATTCTTTGCAGACGATGAAGCAACCAAAACTGCACTGTGGAAATTGCGCAGGAATGTGGCACATGCAGTCAAAAAAAATTCTGTGTACAAGGAAGAAGATACGGTGGTACCCAGGGCGGAATTACCCCATCTCTTAAAAAAAGTGAAAGATGTTGGTGAAAAATATGGTTTTGAGTCGGTTTGTTATGGACATGCCGGCGACGGAAACCTACACGTAAATATCCTCCGTGGAGATCTTTCTGAATCCGATTGGTCACAAGAGGTTCCAAAAGGCATCCGAGAAATTTTTCTATTTGTAAAAAGCGTAGGTGGTACCATATCAGGAGAGCATGGTATCGGATTGGTACAACGGCCTTACCTCGACATCGTTTTTTCAAAAACGGAACTCAAATTGATGCGACAAATTAAAAAAGTGTTCGATCCAAGGGGGATTCTAAATCCGGGAAAGGTCGTGTAACACACGTAATGGACTGTTTACCACACATTAAATTAGCATTTAACACTTCTTTGTGTTTATCGTAAAATAACTAAAAGGCAAGGGTGCTTACTTTTGCTTGGCGATACTGCATTTTTTTATCAACACCTCATCAGCTTTATCATGAAAAAAATACATCTAACTCTTTACGTTGTAGTACTTCAAACGGTACTTTGCTTCAGTCAAAATGCGGCTTCAGCCCCCAAAGGAGGTATTCAATGGATCACGTGGGAGTCTGCCATCGCCCTCAATCAGAAAGCGCCTAAGAAAATTATGGTGGATGTATTTACAGATTGGTGTGGCTGGTGTAAAAAAATGGACAAAGGAACGTTCATGGATTCTGCGGTAGTAGCCTATGTAAACGACCAATTTTATGCCGTCAAGCTCAATGCCGAGCAGCGGGAAGACATAAATTTTAATACCGAGGTTTTTAAGTTTATCCCCAGTGAAACCGGTCGAGGGGGTGTTCATTCGCTGGCCTATGCACTACTGGATGGGAAAATGGGGTATCCCACAATGGTGTACCTCAACGAAAAATACGAACGCATCATGATTTCTCCCGGTTATAAGGAAACGCCGGATATGTTAAAAGAACTCACTTTTGCTGCAGAAGAGCATTACACCAAGACCACTTGGGATGAATTTCGCGGTGGAAAGTAGTGGTTTCTTTCCTTTTTGAGTGGTTGAAAGTATCTTACAGACTACAATCGAACAATTTTTTCGTTGAACAATCGGTTACCATTTTCATCCGTGCCGATTATCACATACATTCCCGATGGTAGGGTAGAAAGATCTAAAATGGCCTGATTGCCAATAAATGCTAAGTTGTTGGTCAGCATCAAGCGTCCTTCCATAGAAAATACCTGTACCGGCAACACACCTTCGTAATCCATCTCTATTTGTGTAACACACGTTGTTGGATTGGGGAAAACATTAAAAGCGTACGTACTATCTGGCTGGCTCGACTTTGTGAAATAACGTTCAGCAAAATCAAGTGCGTCCTTGCCTATTTTCATGCCAATAAGTCTTCCGGGGATATCGTCCATGGGTGGGTGTATGCCGCCGTATATCCGTGAAAGACTACATTGGTCCGAGGCATCTCGGTATGTGGCCCATTCGAGGGTAACTTCAACACTGGGCCCGTCTTCAAATACCAAGTATTCATTTTTGGGACAATGAAACGCCCCCATTCCTCCCGGGAAAAATGGGTTTCCGGTCAGGGCAGTCAGTAACTCAGCAGCAGCACGACTGTACGTCGAGTGCCCGGAGATATATCCAGCAAATGGTGGCGACACAAATGTTGGCCTCTGATAGGGCCACCAGTTGTTGGCGCGAATCCATCCCACCCCTGCGACATCTGTTTTGGGGTTGGCAATAAAATTGGGGCCTTTCCAGGTTTTTAATTTTACTGTCCCGACGTATTGATTGCTCAACCCCTGAAGGGGATCTCCCGGCTCAATCAATTCGATGTACC
>JBIPOY010000458.1:0-2996 GCA_044378705.1 Saprospiraceae bacterium | reverse complement strand
ACCCGGTGGAATATTGCTCTGATCTTCGGTGATAACGCCATTGGACCAGTTGAACGCGTAGGGTGTATTGCCCCCTGTGACACTCAAATTGATGGATCCATTGCTCGAACCACACGTAGCTGCCACATTGGTAGAGGTGGGTGTGATGGTCACCTGGGTGACCACCGCGGTACCGGAAGTGGTCCCTTGGCAGTTCAGCCCAACCGGATGAACCCCCGTAATGCCCCAGGTACCCGTTTGGGTAACCGTCATGATATAGGGATTGTTGGAGGTTACAATCGGGGTTTGGGGCGATCCATTCAACGTTGGGGTAAATTCCCAGGGGGCCGTTCCTGTGAAGGTAACCGTCAAATCTATGGTGGTGCTGTTGCCCGTACAGATCACCCCACCCCCGGTGAGGGTCGCCGTTGGCCTGGGAATAACCGTGATGGTCTGGCAAACCGTGTCCGGATTGGGATAGCAGGCGTTGGCGACCATAAGACACAATTGGGCAGTTCCGCTGGCCGTGGCCCCCCAAGCAACATTCACATCCTGGTTGTTACCGCCACTCATGGTCCCCAATCCGGGGGGCGTGAGCGTCCAGTTGTAAATGGTAGCCCCCGTCACAACAGGTACAGCATACGTACTCGACGAACCCGCGCAAACGGGCGTAGGGCCCGTGATATCGCCCGGACTGTTTGGCGGCGCGCCTGCCGTCGAACCTGCCAAAACATCAATAGAATAATCACACACCGCACCCGCACATCCATCCAACACGAACCAATATATCTGACCGATCACATAATTGGTGGCCGTCAGTACAAAGGGCTGCGTAGAACAAGGGCATTGGACATCCATCACAGGACCGCCGCAACCGTTGTAAATACCCCCTTGCAAACCATTGTTGAAGCCGTTACCATTGCAGTTGGAAGGCGTAACCTGGATGGTGATGGTGGTAGAGCCCGCATAAAAAGCAAACCATTCATCGTTGTTCAGAACAAAATTACCGCCGCAACCCGGGAAACTCTGTTGCTGGTTGTTGTTGTTGATGGTGTTGCAGTATCCATCTAGGTTTTCACACAAGATTGGCGCTTGCGGACACGTATTTCCAGACTGTGGAAAACCCGGTGGTGGGCATTGCGCAAACGCAAGTTGAATGGAACAAATAAGAGCAAGGAGTACAACTAGAAGGTTTCTCATGCAGGAGGATGTAGGAATCCCATCAAGAATTCGTGAATAAATATTAGTAACCAGACAACCCTCCCAAAACATAAAAAAGCCCGAGAAGGTAGAAATCCAAAACAAAATTACGAAAAATTGCCGTTAACGAATGCGTTTCAGCATAAAAACACCGAACAACACTTTAATTACAGCGATAATACACGGATGACACGCTACATTGATTGTCTGGATTTTTTTATTGGGCAGCGAACGGCAACGCAACTTTTAGGATTAACCCAACGGGCAAACATACAAAAATTAATTTTTATCAACGTGTGACTGGTTGGGTGGTCGCGTCTGAGACAAAAAAATGGCCATTTTGGGCCAGACAGCGTGCCACACAAACAGTTTTATTCCATCAACGTATGTTGTGTTTGGCTGGTTGCTTTTGTGCAAAAAAACTCAAACATTAAACTTTTGTAAGATACAAATGACGTCAAATTCGCTGCTCAAAAAAACTTTTCTGCGGAATTTTTCAAACAATCAATTTGACTTTTAAGAAACTCTCTAATTTCGGCGCTTGAAATAGCGATACTAGGTTTCCTATATTTGTGCCGCCGGTTTATTTTTCCTGACCGTGGCCACAAAAAAATCCCGAAAATACGCTCAGCCAATCACCAAGTAAATTACGAACCTAAACCATGACGCTTGGCATTTTAAAAGAAACAGACGGCGAACACCGTGTCTCCATCACGCCCGATGCTGTTGCCGCATTGCTTAAACTGGGCATCGAAAAAGTTGTCGTCGAGCAGGATGCCGGCGCTCTTGCTTTTTTCGACAATGCCAGTTATGAAACCCAGGGCGCCCAAGTCGCCGACCGTGAGACTGTGATCAAACAGTCTCAAATACTCACCAGCATTCACCCGCTGGATTCAGAGACGGTCAGCAAACTTTCCACCGGGCAAGTCCTCATCGGGCAGATGAACCCACTCGCCCAGCAAACCGTTGTGGAGGCCCTCCTGAAAACCGGCGCCACCGCCTTCAGCCTCGACATGGCCCCGCGCACCACCCGTGCGCAGGCGCTAGACGTGCTGTCTTCCATGGCAACCGTGGGCGGTTACAAAGCAGTGCTCACGGCAGCCAATCACCTGCCGACCTTCTTCCCCATGTTTATGACCGCCGCCGGCACCATCAAACCGGCAAAGGTGCTCATCCTCGGCGCAGGTGTTGCGGGCCTACAGGCCATCGCCACCGCCAAACGCCTCGGCGCCGTGGTAGAAGCCTTCGATGTGCGGGCCGCCGCCAAGGAAGAAGTGTTGAGCCTTGGCGCTAAATTCGTTGAAGTGGCCGGCGCCACCGACGACAAAGCGGCCGGTGGTTACGCCGTCGAACAAAGCGACGAGTTCAAACAACGACAGGCGCAACTGATTCACGACCACGCCATCGCCTCTGATGTTGTGATTTGCACCGCCCAAATTCCCGGACGAAAAGCACCCCTCCTGCTGCAAGCCGACACCGTCAAAGCCATGAAAAACGGCGCCGTGGTGGTGGATATGGCCGCTTCAACCGGTGGCAACTGCGCCCTGACCGAAAACGGAAATACCGTCCGCACCGGCAATGGCGTCTGCATCATCGGCAACTCCAACCTCGCAGGCACCGCACCCAAAGACGCCAGCGTTATGTTCGGAAAAAATATCCTCAACTTCCTGAAGCTGATCTTCATCAAAGGCGTCTTTACCCTCAATTTCGATGACGACATCATAGCAGGTACCTGCATCGCACACGAAGGCAAGGTGGTGAGCGAAAGAATGAAATCGGTCATGGCCTCCGCTTGATCCGATCAAATGCCCCAGCGC
>JBIPOY010000459.1:0-2996 GCA_044378705.1 Saprospiraceae bacterium | reverse complement strand
CTACAACTCCTTTTCTATGAGATAATTGTTGCGAATGGTAGCATTACGGTTGATCATTTCCGCCAAAAAACCTGTTAAAAAAAACTGAGAACCTACGATGAGCGCTAAAATGCCAAAGTAAAACAACGGACGATCTGCAATGCCAAACTCTAGAAACAGCATCTTAGAAACCGTGAGATAGGCAAGGATACAGAAACCAATAAAAAAGAAGAGAAGGCCAAGCGTTCCAAAAAAGTGCATCGGACGTTTGCCAAATTTACCGACAAACGAGATACTCATGAGATCCAAAGGACCATTGATAAAACGCTCCAATCCGCCAAACTTGGTACTCCCATACTGTCTTGCCCTGTGTTCTACAATTTTTTCTCCTATCCTTGAAAATCCTGCCCATTTAGCGAGAACAGGAATGTAGCGATGCATTTCACCATATACCTCAATCGCTTTCACCACTTCACCACGATAGGCTTTTAAGCCGCAATTAAAATCATGTAAATCAATGCCACTCATTCGGCGGGTGACGGCGTTGAACAACTTGGTGGGAATGGTTTTACTGGGCGGGTCGTGTCTTATTTTTTTCCAGCCGCTCACCAAATCAAATTTTTCCTCCGTAATCATGCGGTACAGTTCCGGTATTTCATCCGGACTATCCTGTAAATCTGCATCCATGGTAATGACAACATCACCTTGTGTTACCTGAAAAGCCGTGTGTAGGGCTGCTGATTTTCCATAATTCCTGCGAAATTTAATGCCTCTTACAGCAGGATTTTCTGCGTTTAAACCCTCAATTACCTTCCAAGACCGGTCAGTACTGCCATCGTCAACCATGATTATTTCATAGGTTAACGCTGACTTTACACAAACACGCTGAATCCATTGGGCCAATTCAGGTAAACTTTCATCTTCGTTCTTCAAGGGAATTACAACAGATAGATTCATAGTCTTGCTAAAGATCAAAATTGGTCAAAGGAATAGGGTTACGAGGTTGTTTTTCGGGTATCAATGGGTCACGCTCGACATAAATAGGGCGAATTTCCTCAGAGTTTGTTCCAATAGCATAGGCTTGTTGTTGGTGCCAACTCTTCTCTTTCAACATGGCAGACCAACGGTTGAAGAGTTGAACTTGCTGCTCCGGACTGAATTTGGCATGTTCGTCGTAATAGCCTTTTTCCGCCCTTTGGCGCCTGGCCTCGAACAACGTAACGGCACAGGCTACCGATATATTGAGACTTTCCGCAAATCCGGACTGTGGAATGATAAAATTTCCATCGGCCAGCGCCAGTGCTTCAGCACTCACCCCGTCGTCTTCATTGCCAAAAAGTAATGCCGTGGAAGTAGAAAGGTCAAGTTCATACAAAGAAAGGCTTTCCCCCCCCAAACTGGTGGCAAGAATACGTCCATACCGAGCCCTGACCCGTCTGAAACATTCCTCTAGGTTGTCAAAATGATAGACATCTATCCATTTAAACGTTCCCCCTGATGTCCGCTTCCCCAAGACCAACCCCCGTTTTTGGAGGTATTGTTTGGTGTAAACAACGAATACTTCCCGCACGCCCACGGCATCACAAGAGCGCAACACAGCACTGATATTGAGTGGATCAAAAATATTTTCTAAAACAACCGTCAAATCAGGTTGAGACCTCCTGATAACGTCCCTGATTTTCTGCTCTCTGATTGGGTTCATAGTCTGTTATACGCTCATTCAACGAATTACCGTTACATCGCCTTTGAAAATTTCTGTTTCACCGTTGATATACTCCACCTCAACGACGTAAACAAAAACAGCCGGGTCAACGAATTTTCCTGCAACCGTACCATTCCAGCCGCTTTCAAGGTCACCGGGTAAAAAATTTCTGTTTTCAAACACCATATCTCCCCAACGGTCAAAAATACGCATATATCGAATGGAGGACACTTCCCCGCCGCCCCAAATTGTAATCACGTTGTTGAAGGCTGTGGATTGGGGGTAAATGATGTTTGGGATATACACCCGGTTACTTTTATCAACCTTAACCAGTAGGTCATCACTCGCTTCACATCCTAAAACATCCCGGAGATAAATGGAATAAAGCTGTGACGCCGAGGGCCTACACCAGGTCTCTAGTTGATTCGGAGTGGAGAGGTAGTTGTTGGTAGACCATACAAACGTATCCAACTGTATTGCATTGTGGACGGCCATAATAAAGAGACTATCGCCAAAATGTATGGTGGTGTCGAGCCCCAAATCAACGGTCAACGCAACAGGGGTAGGTACTTCTACGGCCGTGTAACTGACACAACCGTTTGCATTTTCTACGCCAACGGTATAGCTTCCACTGCTCAGCCCACCTAGGACAACGGGCAGCGCATCAGCAGTCCCCTTTGCGACGTCGTTTAACAGTAGGCTGAAGGGCCCCGTTCCTCCTACGATATTTTTTACCGTAATGGTCCCTGTTTCTTTCCCGAAACAAACCGGACCGATGGCATCTACTGTAATATTGAGTGTTGCGGGGGCCTGAAGCACAAAAGATTGAATGACGGTACATCCGATTGGATTGGTCAGTAGTACCTGATACGTTCCTTCGCCGAGTCCACTGCGTATCAACCCCGTTGCGCCATCTGTCCAAAGGGCTGTAATGGGCGTATTGCCCGATAATGGTGCAATGGTAATACTACCATCGGTATCACTGGGACAACTTACATTGAATCCGTTGTAATTTGACAGTGTTGCCGTTGAGATTATCTGGTCTGTTTTTATCACAGCGCCGCTCCCAAGAATAGGGGTACAGCCATTTCCACTGGCCAGGAAATTTGAGATGGTGTACGTGGTTGTGCCGGTAGGTGAAACAGCTACCAAGGCCCCGTTTTGCACTGCTGACAAAGTAATGGGGGATGCACCGCCGGTAATGACCACATCATACACCGAGGCTCCTGTTAGTTGGAGTGTCAAAAAGGTGGTGTCACCCACGCAAATGGTGGCATCTCCCACGAGAGAACCGGTGGGTTGGGGCGTTATATCA
>JBIPOY010000122.1:0-8814 GCA_044378705.1 Saprospiraceae bacterium | reverse complement strand
TAAGCGGGAATTTGACCGCATTACGTCACTGAAATCAACGGAAGGCGGCACCCGTTTTTATGATAAATCCGCCCTTTACCACGTGCATGGGGAGTATCGTTTTGCGCCAAAATGGACCGATGAAATACGGGTTGGCGCCAATGCCAGGTTGTACGCCCCCAATTCAGACGGCACCATATTCAAGGATACGACGGACGAGCGGATCCGGAATTTTGAGTTTGGCGTTTACGGAGGGTTGGAGAAAAAGTTCTTCGACGATCGATTGATTGCCAACTTGTCGCTTCGTTTGGATAAAAACCAGAACTTTAATTTGGTTCCTACGCCTGCGGCGTCGCTGGTATGGAAACCGGCCCTCAACAATTATGTGCGTTTTTCTTTTTCTTCCGCCGTTCGCAACCCCACGCTGACAGATCAGTATCTGAACTTCAACGTGGGCAGGGCCACATTGCTGGGTAATCTAGATGGTTTTAATGATTTGATCACGGTAGCATCTTTCAAAAGATACCTGGATACCCGTGACACCGTGGTCCGGTTTGATGCTCCACCCATTCAGCCCGAGAAAGTAAAGACATTTGAAGTTGGATACCGCACCACCCTATTTGACAAGCTGTACGTTGACGCGGGATACTACTACAGTTTTTACAATGATTTTATAGGTTATAACATAGGAATTTACGCTGATTTTGATCCTACCACAGGATTTCCGCTCAATACCCGTGTCTATCGGATCGCTGCAAACTCAGTCAATGAAGTAACCACGCAAGGGTTGGCCGTGGGTTTCAATTATTATTTTGGCAAATACTACCAATTTGCGGGGAATTATTCTTGGAATAAGTTGAACAAATCATTTCCGGATGATCCAATCATACCGGCCTTCAACACACCGGAACACAAGTACAATGTCAGTATATCTGGTCGGGATGTTCCCCTTAATTTGGGTTTTTGTCGGTTGAAAAAAACAGGTTTCAACGTTACGTATAAATGGATAGAAGGTTTTACATTTGAAGGGTCGCCACAATTTACGGGCTCTGTGCCCACGTATGATATGCTGGATGCGCAGGTAAGTGTTACCTTTGATAAAATTTATACGACCGTCAAGATAGGCGCATCCAATATACTGAACAATCAGGTGTCACAGACGTATGGCGGGCCACGTATTGGCACGATGGCGTATGCCTCTGTGGTGTATGATTTTGTAAAAAAATAATCTTTTGGCGCTTAAAACGAGGCAAAGGCACGTCACATCGGTGGCGCGTTGTCAGGCCCCAAAAGGCTCATTTCTTCGTCACAGAAGCGACCTCCTAAGCAGTCACCTTTTGAATATTATAAACCAATCACTTTTATCATGAAGCAATTAAAAGTACTCTTATTGTTGACCGTCGCTGTAACGGCGTCGCTCTCAGCACAGCGTCGGTATTTCGACGAGGTGTTCTCCAATGTCAGTGTGAGTCCAGATATTCCGTACGCAATAAACGCGACCGTACTGTATTTGGCTGCGCCACCGAATGGTTTTGGTCAAGCTATTCCTGAGACACTGCGTTTTGATTTGTATTCGCCGGAAGGTGATGTTGAAACCGCACGTCCTTTGGTGATTATTTTGCACACCGGCAACTTCCTTCCACCGCAAGTCAATGGCGGTTGTACTGGTACAAGGAAAGATGCTGACGATGTTGCCATTGCAACCCGTCTTGCCAAAATGGGTTATGTAGCGGCAGTTGCCGACTACCGTCTTGGTTGGAACCCCATCGCCAGTACCCAAACCGAGCGTGTTTACACCCTCATCAACGCTGCATACCGTGGCGTACAGGATTCACGTGCTTGTATTCGTTATTTCAAGAAAGATGCAGCCAACGGCAACAGCTATAAAATTGACCCCAGTAAAATCACCCTTTGGGGTATTGGTACGGGCGGTTATATTTCTGCAGCTTCTGCCACATTGGATACCATTACAGACACGTACATTCCAAAATTTGTGACGCCACTGGGACCGATGGTGTTAGAATTTTTGAGCGGCAATGTCAATGGTACATCTTATGGTGTAAATCCGGGTGTTCCCGGGCTTCCTTACCCAGCGGGTGATACCCTTTGCTACCCCAATCACGTTGGATACAGCTCGGATTTTGCACTTGCCGTAAATCTTGGCGGTGCATTGGGTGATACCAGTTGGGTTGAGGCGGGTGAAACCCCCATCATCTCTTTTCACAATCCAACCGATCCTTATGCCCCTTGCGGCAATGGTATCGTATTGGTGCCACCACCCGTCAATCTTCCAGTAGTAGAAGTGTCCGGAAGCTGTTCTTTTCAGCAGATTATCAACGACTATGGCAATCAAAACGTCATGGTTAATGCCAATTTGACCGATGCTCTTTCCACGAAAGCCAGATCACTCAATGGAAACATTGAAGGTTTCTATCCTTTCTTGGGCAACGACTCCAGTCCTTGGGCGTTCTCTTCCAGCGCTAACCCCTACAACTTGACTACCAGCCCGAACTGCGAAACACTGGCTGCCACACACACGGCGTATATGGATACCATCATGCGTTACTTTGCGCCCCGTGCTTGCGCGGTGCTTGGTTTGACGAGTGACTGCCAATTGGTAAGCACCAAAGAACTCAGCAGCGTTGAAGTGGGAATGACGGCAATTCCGAATCCATCTGCCGGTGATTTTGTGCTCAAAACGGCTGATCGTTTTCCCATGCAGAACATTGAAATTGTGGATCTTGCCGGTCGCCGTTGTGCTACCTACCTGCAGGTAAACGCCAATCAGTTTGAGGTAAAACGCAACAACCTTGCTGCGGGTGTTTATTTTGCTCGCGTAACCTTCAAGGAAGGCGTTGTCATGCAGAAAATAATATTGAACTAAAGTAATGCACAGGTGCGACCACCTGAGTAAAATTTTATTTTTCGGGTTTTGTGGCCCGTCAGAAGCCGCTCCGTTTTCGGGGTGGCTTCTGTTTTGTAGGTAGTTTTGTAGGTAGTTTTGTAGGTAGTTTTGTAGTTTAGGGGTGTTATTTTCGGTCATACATCCTTATTTAGAAAGCCTTATTTGAGTTTCGTCGGATCATTCCCTCTACCTTTGTTTTTTCGTAACGGGTTAGGTGGCACGCTGTATGGCTCAAAAAGGTCCATTCAATGTCTCAAACACGATCACTTAAGAGGTTGCGTTTTTTTGTTTCTATGCATCTGCGTTTCGCAAAACACCATGAAAGTCATTATCCCCGTCGCAGGGGCAGGCATGCGCCTCCGCCCGCACACGTACACCCAACCCAAGCCCCTGATGCCGGTGGCAGGAAAGCCGATTATTTGTTTCATCGTGGACAAGTTGAGAGAGGCTGGCTTACAAGATTTTGTGTTTGTATTGGGATATTTGGGGGAGAAAATTCGTGATTTTGTGGAAGATACCTATCCCGATCTGAAGGTTGAGTTTGTGTATCAAGAACACCGGGAGGGTTCGGCACACGCCATTTTTACAGCTCGGGAGGCCATTGAAGACGAAGATGAGATTTTCATAGCATTTGGTGACACTATTTTTGAAATGGACCTTCGACAGATGCTGGAATGTCCGCACTCCTGTTTGGGGGTAAAAAAAGTTGCTGATCCACGTGATTTTGGGGTAGCAGAATTTGGGGAAGACGGGAAGGTGCTGCGCATGGTAGAGAAGCCCCGTATTCCTAAGTCAAATATGGCGTTGGTCGGCTTGTACAAGGTGAAAGAAGTATCTGCCTTGTTGCGCGCGATTGATTACCTCATACTGCATGATATGCGTACGGTTGGGGAATTTCAGTTGACCGATGCTTTGCAATACATGACGGAGCAAGGCGTGTACTTTCAGGCGCTTGCGGTGAACAATTGGTTTGACTGCGGTCGAAAAGAAGTATTGCTGGAAACCAACGCTGTGCTTTTGGATCAGCGCGACCGGAAAAACACTGATCCGCCCCATTTACCGGCTTTTGACAACACTATATTTATCCATCCAGTGGCGGTGGGCAACCATTGCCAGATCAGCAATAGCATCATTGGGCCACACGTTTCCATAGGAGACAATGCGAGCATTCAGCGTTCCATCGTACAAGACAGCATTGTTGGTAATTTTGCTGCGTTGGAAGATGTTGTGTTGAAACATTCGGTGATAGGGAGCGATGCCAGTATTCGGGGGATGAACCTGAGCCTAAATATTGGCGACAACACGGAAATTGATTTTGATTGAAACAAGGGGGGAACAACAACGGAGTGTTTTGAACCAAAACAGCGTACAGCGATCGTTTTGCGATTGTTTTGTCAAGTTTTTGTCAAGTTTTTGTCAAATAATTTCCCAACAAACCCAGCTCCTGCAAACACAGTGTTATCTTTGTAAGTATTATGGAAAAAGTCAAGTGTCTCATTGTGGGCTCCGGCCCTGCCGGCTATGCCGCAGCCATTTATGCCGCTCGTGCCGGTTTGAATCCGGTGCTTTATACAGGTCCTCAACCGGGAGGTCAGTTGATCATCACCAATGAGGTGGAAAACTATCCGGGATATCCGGAAGGTCGAAATGGCCCGGAGATGATGGAAGATTTTCGGAAACAAGCGGAGCGATTTGAAACGGTCATTCGGAATGAAATGATCGTGAAAGTAGATTTCACAGGACCCAAACACAGGCTATGGGCTGAAAGTGGCCACGAAATTGAGGCATCAACGGTCATCATCGCCACCGGAGCCAGTGCCAAATGGCTTGGCATCCCCGGTGAACACGAACTGGAGAACAAAGGTGTTTCTGCTTGTGCTGTTTGTGACGGGTTTTTCTTTCGGAAGCAAAAAGTAGCCATTGTAGGAGGAGGAGACACGGCAGCCGAAGAAAGCACCTATTTGGCAAAAATATGTTCTGAAGTACACCTGTTGGTGCGCAGATCAGAAATGCGCGCGTCCAAAATTATGCAGGAACGCGTGCTCAACACGCCCAATTTGATTGTACATTGGAATACCTCTCCGGAGGAGGTGTTGGGGGAAGAGGGTGTTACGGGCGTTCGTATTCGAAACAATGTAACGCAGGAGGTGAGCACGTTGGACATCACCGGTTTTTTTGTTGCAATCGGTCACCAGCCGAATACCGGAATTTTCAAGGATTGGCTCAAACTGGATGATAGCGGTTATATCATTGCTCAACCGGGCCGTACGTTTACCAACATACCGGGTGTGTTTGCTTGTGGCGATGCGCAGGATAAAATATACCGTCAGGCAGTTACGGCGGCGGGTACGGGCTGTATGGCGGCGCTCGATGCGGAGCGATACCTTGTGGAGCAAGGGTATTGATTTGATGCACGGTTGGGTTACTTTTTTGCCTTAGGGTATGGGTATCCGACCAGTGCCGTGGGCGGGGATTTGTCACGAACTATCTGCGATGGTGGTATTTAAACAGGACAACACCGCTTTCTGCGTCTGTAAATGATGCATTGGACAGCGGCCATCCGACATTGAACCAATGTGTACGAAAAACGGCAACCAACTCCATTGTGAATTGGTTGCCGTTTTGTAACTGGTTAGCGTGGTCGCGTCTGAGACAAAAAATGGGCCTTTTTTGGCCAGACAGCGTGCCACCTAACCAGTTACGCCGTTTTTAGCATACGGTGTTTGAGCGTTCTGACGCGGTTATTTTCCTTTGTCAAAAGTTGATTCTATCCTGCTGAGGCAGTCTTGGAGGTGATATCGGCTCATGGTATCGTTGGCAGCGGCTTCTGCTTGGCGAATTTCTGCTTGTAATTTCAGCAGGGTAGCCCTGGCGATGGAGGTAACGTCCGACTTTTTGAGGTCGAAGGAAGCCGTATTTGCCGAGGGGATAGGTTTGTACAGCGCGATCATTTTTTCCAAAAATATTTTCTGAAGGTTTCGGCGATGAACGCTGATGGGTTCACCGCTGTTCATTTCGGCCCAGATACCGGATCTGAGGTCTTCGAAGAGGTTCGTGACGGAGTAGGTATTGGGGTCAGCGGCTTCGTTTTCGATCATCCTTTGGAGTCGGTCGGAGGAGCACAAGCTGTTGAGGGTATTTTCCTGGAGCCGGTTGATGGCTACAACGCCATTTTCGGGTTTGATGAGATTGAGGATTGCCGGTTCCATGAGCCACAGGGGAGTTTGGAAGAGCTGTTTGTTGAGAAAAGCGACGGCATCGCGTTGCATGGCTGTTGGGGCTGTTTCATACACCACGCCGACTTGGTCTGAGCTTTTCGGTGTTTCGAAGACACCACCCACCCATTTGGTCACATGTCCCATGTAACGGCGGTATTGTCCGACCACGTTGTTGTATATTTCTGCTACCTCGTCGTAGTCTTCAGCTTCCTCTTTGCTCCAAGCTGCGATGTTGGGTAGAATTCGCTGTAGGTTTTTAATGCCATAGTCAGAAGCCGTCATGGCATTGTCGCCGAGGTCTTCGCTTTGAGCGCGCGGGTCGTAGGAGCTGCTTTCGGTGAGGAAGTGCAAGCGGTTGTTACCGGCCGCCTTGTCGAGGTAGAGTCTGTTCAGGATTTTTTTGTCATCGTCGGCATTTTTGGTATTGTAAATAGCCTTGTAGCCCCATTCGATGGCCCATCGGTCGTAATCGCCGACGCGTGGGAAGAGGTCAGTGATGCCATCTTCGGGTTGGGCGACGTAGTTGAAACGTGCGTAGTCCATGATGGAGGAAGTATGACCGTTTTGCTCGAGGAATTTTTTATCGCGGAGTTTTTCTACGGGCGTAGCGCTGCTTGCCCCGAAATTGTGTCTTAGTCCGAGCGTGTGTCCCACTTCATGGGCTGCTACAAATCGAACCAAGCTGCCCATGAGGTTGTCATCGAATTTTGTTTGGTGCGATCTAGGGTCAGTTGCGCCGGCTTGGATGGTGTACCACATTTTGAGCAGCCGCATCACGTTGTGAAACCAGCCGATATGGCTTTCGATGATTTCACCGGATCGAGGGTCGCTTACATTGGGACCATAAGCATTTTGGGTTTCAGAGGCGAAGTAACGAATGACCGAAAAACGGGCATCTTCGAGGCTCATGGTGGTGTCGTTTTCGGGCCAATCGCGGGCTTGGATGGCATTTTTCCAGCCGGCTTGTTCGAAAGCGGGTTGCCAGTCTTCGATTCCTTTTTTCAGGAATGCGCGCCATTTGAGTGGGGTGGCGGGGTCTATGTAGTAAACGATTGGTTTGGCGGGTTCAATTTTTTCACCTTTTTGCTGACGGGCGGCGTCTGCGGCATTTTTAGCTTCCAAGCGCCAGCGAACGGCGATGGTTTCATCTTCTGCTTTCTGCGAATTATCGTCAAAAACGGTGTAGCCTGTTGCGAAATACCCCACCCTTTGGTCAAAAAGGCGTTTGCGCATGGGTGATTTGGGCAACAGAATAAGGGATGTATTGAGTTCAAAGGTAACGGCGCCTGCTGCGATGCCACCGGGCAGGTTGACGGGCTCGAAGGGATCGCCCCCGCCGGAAGATTTTAGAGAAGGGGGTGAAACGCTGAAGGTTTTGACGCTGCGAATTTCCAAATTGATGGGATAAGCCCGGATAGTGGTGATGTAACTGCGATCTTTTTGTAGTTCATTGATTTTGAGGGCTTGTTTCATCAAGGGCGGCAAGGAGAACACCTGATTTGATTCTTTAAAAAAATCAGTCACCTCAATTAAAATTGAGGTGTCCTTTCGGATAGACTTGATGTCAAAAGCGGCCGCGATGGGGTCAACATTGGAATTTCGGACGGCCTTGTAGATGGGTTGTAGTGAATCCGTGCTCACATTTCGGTAGTCCACGGCGCGAATAAACACCTTGTCGGCGGGGCCCCGTTCGAATCGAATCACCTGTTCGTTGGCTTCCTCGCCGCCGTATCCTGCGCCTGTGGGTACTTTGGCCACGCGTGTTATGGCCATCATGTCTCGTCCGAAGATAGAATCCGGTATTTCGAGGTAGTATTTGTCATCGATTCGATGTACCGCTACGAGCCCGCGCATAGAAACAGCTTTGGCCGTGATGATTTCCGAGAACAGCTTTGGACCTTTTTTCTTATCTTTTCCGGTGCTGTCGGCAGGAGGGGTGGCGGTTTTCACCACTATTTTGGTGGAGTCGGTTTTTGGTGGAGTTGTTTGGGCCGAAAAGTGTTGAGCTGAAAACAGCATCATCGACACCAAGGCGAAAAAAATGGGAGAACATTTGTTCATGTAGATAGCGATTTAGGGCGCAATAATAGCCAAAGTTGTGCTTTATTCTTCACTTAAGGTGTGAAATGAAATTGATAAATTTCAGGAACAGCTCCAGTGGCATACGGTGAGGCTCTAAAAGGTCTGTTTTTTGACTCAGCGGGGATCACTGAAGTCGTTACAAAACCAAATTGAGAAGTGCAAAATATTTTGTTTGGATGTTTCGGTACAACTCCCCTAACTTTCGGGCGTGGAAATACAAACGACCAACGGCATCACCATCACGGTGGAAACCAAATACCTGTCCCAGCACTCTGATCCGAGGGGATGCAGGTATGTTTTTGGGTATCAAATTACCATTAAAAACGGCAATGACTACGCCGTTCAACTACTTCGACGCCATTGGTTTATCCAAGAAGCATGTGGCAATGTTCGCGAAGTGGAGGGCGAGGGTGTTGTCGGTTTGCAGCCTATTTTGCAGCCGGGAGCGTACCACAGCTACGCTTCTTTTTGTGATTTAAAAACCGATTTGGGCAAAATGCGTGGCACCTTTATGATGACGCGCTTCGATGAAGATACTTTTTTTGATGTTCCCATACCGCAGTTCAGGTTGTGTATGCCGGCGAAATTGAATTAAGTAGTGTAAAGGCTAAGGGTGCGGTATTGGAAGTT
>JBIPOY010000456.1:0-3000 GCA_044378705.1 Saprospiraceae bacterium | reverse complement strand
CGGAAAGAAATTTGGATGGGGCGATGAAAAATTTTGCGAAAATATTAGGTAGGTGATGTTGAACGCACCCAAATTTTTAGTTAAATATGTTACATACGCCAATACGCCGAATAAAACAAGAAAGTAATTTGGGACGGTTCTGAACCACCTGCGTATCCAAAAATTTAGGACGTCTGTCTTTGTGAAATTTGTTTGGGTTATTATTTTTAATAGAATTCCACCAATCAAAAAACCGCTCAGTACAAAAAAGAGTGAAACGCCATCAATTATCACAAATTTAAAGTAAAAAGCGTGAAATCTTGTAGGAATCAGATTGCTCCCGTGAGCGTACACCACGATCAAAATCGCGATACTGCGTAGGATATCCAATCCTATGATTCTTTCTTGGTGTTGTGGTACCAAATTCTTAAAAATATACATGGGCTGATCAATGGTGTATGCAATCCCAAGCGTACGATAGTCAACACAACGTAATTTTGATGATTTGATTGATTGCAATCATTTGAAAATCAAATATTTGAAATCAATCAAATCATCAAAATTACATGAATCACAGTCTAAAATATCGCTATTGTCTTGTAAATTGATGGAAATTAGACGGATACTGCGTATTCCCGCAAGGCCTCGTTCAAGGACACTTTTTTATCGGTACTTTCTTGGCGTTGACCGATGATGAGCGCACAGGCAACCTGGTACGTTCCGGCTGGGTATTGGCGGGGGTAGGTACCCGGTATCACGACGGAGCGGGCCGGTACTTTCCCTTTGTACACAATTGGTTCCGGGCCGGTTACATCAATGATGTGTGTGCTTTGGGTCAAAACAACATTGGCGCCAAGCACCGCTTCCCGTCCGATGTGCACGCCCTCCACGATGATACAGCGTGAACCGATGAAACATTCATCTTCAATGATGGTAGGGGTAGCCTGGGGTGGTTCCAATACGCCGCCGATACCCACCCCGCCGGCGAGGTGTACGTTTCGCCCAATTTGGGCACAGGAGCCGACCGTTGCCCAGGTATCTACCATGGTGCCACCGCCCACCCAAGCACCTATATTGACATAAGAGGGCATCAAAATAGCGCCTTTTTCGATGAAAGAACCATATCGTGCTAGGGCCTGGGGCACAACGCGTACTCCCCGTGCTGCGAAGCCCTTTTTGAGTGGAATTTTGTCATGGTATTCAAAAGGGCCCACCTCGATGGTCAGCATTTCCTGAATGGGGAAGTACAGCACAATGGCTTTTTTTATCCATTCGTGCGTGGTCCATTCTTGTGGTGTGCTGCTGTTGTCGGTGTGGGAGGGTTCTGCGACACGGAGTTCACCAACGTCTAAGCGTTCAATCACCTCCCGGATGGCTTTTTTGGTATCCCAGTGTTGTAAGAGTGTGCGGTCGAGCCAAGCAGCTTCGATCATTTCTTTTAAGGCTGTCATGATATTTTTTTTGGATAAACAGGCAATGGCGTTGATAATAAGCGTTCATCAACCGGTGAGCAATACGGCAATCAGGTAGTCTGCCAGCAAAATAAAAATATCGCTGAACACCACTGCGCGGGTACTGGCATGACCAAGTTCGATGCTACCACCTTTTACGAAATAGCCTTGATAGCAGGATATGGAGGTGAGAATGTAAGCAAAAACCACCGCCTTGACGTACATCATGAACACATTGTACGGCACAAAAAACGAGCGAACACCTCGGATGTATTCGTCGTCGGTGATCAGCCCGGTGGGTACAGTGGAAAGGTAGCCGCCGATGACGGCAACAAAAGCAGACAAGGTGACCAGCAAAGGGATCACGACCAACCCGGCGATGACTTTGGGCATGACGAGGTAGGCTGCTGTGTTTACGCCCATGACTTCCATGGCATCGATGTGTTCTTTTTGTCGCATTCCGCCGATTTCAGCAGCCATATTAGACCCTACTTTTCCCGCCAGTACCAAGCCTGTGATGGTGGGCGACAATTCAATCAGGGCCAAATCGCGTACGATGTAGCCGATGTAGTAGCTTGGAACCATTTGGCCATCCAATTGGTAGGCAAACTGGAGTGCTGCTACAGCACCAATAAAGATAGATATTAGGCATACAATGATCACAGAGCCAACGCCAATGTCGTTCATTTGTCGCGCGGTTTCTTTCCAGTACATGGAAAACTTCTCCGGACGGCTGAATGCGTGTTTCATCATCAGCAGATACTCGCCCAAGTTGTGGAGGTAGTTGTATTTTTTTAGTACTTGAAGCATTGGTACAGGATTGGGTTGAATTTTTTAGCTTTTCAGGGGGTAAAATTCGCCTTAAATGATTGAGTTTTTATTAAAAACTTTGACTTGGCGTAAAATGATTCAGACGGTTTCAGGGAGGTGATGGATTCGCGTAACTTTGGCACCAAAAAGATGCTTAAAACAGCCGTTGTTACGGGCGCAACAAAGGGATTGGGGCGTGCCATTGCCGAGGTTTTTGCCGAAAATGGTTTTGATGTGTGTGTGTGTGCCCGTACGGAGCTTGATTTGTACAACATGCAAGCCACTTGGGCGACACAATTTCCTAGTCGTAGGTTACACACTTTCCAGGCAGATTTAAGCCAGACCGCTGATGTGATGGCCTTTAGCGCGTTTGTACGCAGCACTTGGCCCCAGTTGGATGTATTGGTCAACAATGCAGGGTTATACCTCCCCGGTACTTTAATGGATAAGCCTACGGGTACTTTAGAACATCTGATGGCCCTCAATTTGTACAGTGCTTATTACCTCACGGAAGGTTTGTTGCCCATGATGCTACCCTTTCGAAAGGGCTATGTATTTAACATGTGCAGTATTGCAAGTTTTTTGGCGTATTCCAATGCTGCTTTGTACAGTATTTCCAAGTTTGCGTTGCTGGGTTTCTCCAGGTCATTGCGCGAGGAAACGAAGCCATACGGCATCAAAGTAACGGCCATCATGCCGGGGGCCACGTGGTCTGACGCCTGGGAGGGTGTAGCATTGCCCCATGATCGGCTCATGCAAC
>JBIPOY010000457.1:0-3000 GCA_044378705.1 Saprospiraceae bacterium | reverse complement strand
CTTTATCCCAAAAAGCATCGTTCATCAGGCGTGCACTGCCGATCAGCGCGGCATTTTCCAGGAGCATTGAGGCTACAATGGGCACATACACACCGGATTTGTGCAGGGTCTCTTCATAAGCGCCTTTAAAAAAAGGCAGTGCATGGGCAATATTTCCCCCCACCACCAATATTTCAGCGTTGAAATTTTGGAGCCAAGGCGCCATACATTCTGCTAAATGCTGTCCAAATTCTTCAAACAGCGCCCTTACCCCTACGTCGGTTTCAGCTTTTTCAAGGAGCGTCTTTACACCTGTAATTTTTTCTCCGGTCTGTTTTTGATAGGTATTAACAAACCAACGGGTGGAAAAATAGTCGTCCGCGAGCCCATTTTTAAAAGGAAGATGCCAGAGACAACCTTCTTTGGGCACGCCCATTCCTGTTACAACCGGTACACCCTGCTCTAAAAATGCTGATCCAAATCCCGTACCCAAGGTGATCACCACCACTTTTTTATGGTTTTTTCCCTCCCCTTGCCACGCTTCCCCCACCGCAAAAGCCGTTGCGTCGTTTATAAAACGCATGGGTAAATCCCTTTCTTCCATCAGCAAGGTGTTCAGGTAGGTGGGAATATGGATGTTGTATAAATGCTTGAACTTGTGCTGCATCATTGAGATACCATTCCGATAATCAAAGGGACCTGGAATTGCAAATCCTATACCCCGTAAATCGGATTCCTCTAATGGGAGGAGTGTGTGGTTCAGCGCGGTAGCCCAACGCTGAAAAATGAGCGGTGCGGCGTCTTCGTGGCTGTATTCCTCTCTTGACAGGGTGTGTTGCAGCAAAGTGCCCTCCGTAATGTTGACGGCGGAACACGTGATATGGGTGCCGCCAACATCAACGCCAATTGCGATTGATTTTTTCATACAGACAAAAATACGAAAAATTTGCCAACGTTACTATAGAGCTTGTCCTGATTTTGATCACACGGCTCCGGAATATGTTACATATATACGTAAGGTGGTTCCGAGCGTGGTTCCGAGCGTATTTTCAAGATCAATACGAAAATTGACAATAGTCATTCAATGCAAGTTGCACAACGCGCACCTTTGCTAAGTATAGAGGTGGCGTCGAGTGCTGGGCACACATCAAAAAAAGCCAATCACATCAAAAAATTTTGATATGCTAAATTTCAATAAATACGTGCACGAAGGAGAACAGTTTGTCCGCGATGTAGCGAAGGAGATGGAAGCTCCTTGGGATATGATCAAAGCAGTGAGGGTGCTGCGGGCTGTGTTGCACGCATTGAGAAATCGTTTGACAATGGCGACTTCGTTACAGTTGATTTCTCAGCTTCCCATGCTGATCAAGGCGATGTATGTGGATGGCTGGCGCTCGGTGGGTAGTGCCAAAACGGTACGTCACCTCGGTGATTTTATTGAGTTGGTACGAGAGGAGGGTGGTGTCGGTTTGTCCAATGATTTTGTGACAGACTACGAGGTTACCCAAGCGATACGCGCTGTTTTTAGTGTTCTGAAAAAGCACGTATCGGAAGGTGAAATCAAGGATGTGCTGGCCACGCTGCCGCTGGAGTTGAAGAGCCTCATGGCAGATGCCTGAGGTCTCTTTTTGAGTAATTGCGTACCATTAATCGAAGTAAACCATTCCCAAAAAACAATAAAACAATCCTATGGAAACCGCGCTCGCCACGAATGCTCACACTGATGTTTCATTTTTTCAACAAAAGTTGATTGTGTATGCCCCGGAGATTCAGATGTCCATGTGGGAAGACGAGGTTAATTTCTACAATCGATTGTTGTCGTGGTGGCTACTTGGTTGCGAAGAGGAGGAGCAGCCTGTCATAGAATCCTTGGTGGCACAATTAAAAGCCTTAAAAGAATTGGATTTGCCAGTGATGAAAGAAAAAATGAAGGCGGTTCAAAATACCGCTGTTCGTGCCAATTTTAGGAGGTGGCAGCAGGCAAAGTCCGATTTACACGATGTTTTCTACTATTTCGACCAAAGTCTAAACAAACTCAAACTCAACTTTTTCCAAGGGAAATCCCAGTTTGGTCACGTCAAAATATGGTAAGTTGGCGTGAAAGGTGGGGGTTTTTGCGGGGTTTGGGGCAAACTAGATTGGGTGTGTAAGAGGCGGGTACTAATTCGGCATTAGCCTTAACTTTTCAGGCTTCAGGACGATAATTTGGCCATTGGAAATGTCAATAAGGCCTTCCATTTTGAATCCTGAAAGGGTGCGAACGAGTGTTTCTTTGGCTGTGCCAACAATGGCTGCTAAGTCGTCCCGTTGGAAGTGTATGTTGTTTTTTCCTTGGTCGTGTAGGAGGATTAGTGCGGAGGCTACGCGTTTTCTAACAGAGTTATAAGCCAATTCCAGTAGCATTTGCTCTTGTTCCGCCACGTGACCAGCCAGTAATTTGATGAATCGGGCGTTTACATCCCGGTTGCTGAATACCAAGGAGTGAAATTCATCGCTGGGAATAAGCCTGATATCAGAGGGCTCTAGGACCGTGACACTCTCCGTGTGTTTGTCGTTTTTATGCAGGCATAGGTACCCTAAAAAAGATCCTGGTCCTGCGATGTTTATTATGAATTCTCGCCCGTCTTCGTTGCTTTTGAACAGTTTGACGGTACCTTTCTCCAGGTAATATAAATACCTTGGATGATCGCCTTCGGCGTAAACGATGTCCTTTTTTTGGTAATGGCGAAGCTCTCGGTCTTCTGAGAGGTTTTGCATCAACTCAAGGGCTTTGGCTTCATTTACAAAGCCTTCAAAAGAAGCATTGGGCGCTGAAGCTTTTTTCAATCGAGCACTTTTTTGAAGTCTCTTTTCTATGGTTTGAAGCAACTGCGTTACATCAAATGGTTTGGTAAGATAGTCGTCCGCGCCCAAGGACATTCCCCGACGGAAGTCTTCCGGCTCTGACATAGCGGTGAGGTAAAGAAAAGGAATATCTGCTGTTTTTTGATTGTTGCTTAATATTTGTAACACGCCAAACCC
>JBIPOY010000455.1:0-3010 GCA_044378705.1 Saprospiraceae bacterium | reverse complement strand
CCGGGCCCCTGTACCGCGATTGTCCACACTTACAACAACGTACCCGGCCTGCACCAGCATTTGGTGCCAGGGGTTCATGTACCCCTCGTATTGATTCAGCACGGTTTGAGACCCCGGGCCGCCGTAAATATCGAACAAGACCGGATACTGCCGGGCACTGTCCATTACCGTTGGTTTGATCATCCAGCCATTGAGCTCGGTGCCATCAGACAGGGGGCAGGTAAAGAATATTTTGTTGGAAAAACCATACTGCTCCCGCAGTTTACGCACCCGTTCGTTGTTGGTGATGGTCCGTAACGTATCGCCTTGAACGTTGCGTAGGGTAACGACGGGCGGTGTATTGGCATCCGACCAAGTATGCTGAAAGTACTCGAAGGTTGGGCTGAAAGTTGCTTCATGTGTACCCTTCGTGGGCGTAATCAATCGTGGTGCGCCGCCGTTTAGATCACCTTCCCACAATTGGCGGTCAAGCGGCGTCGGGGTGGCTGCCTGGTAGTAATACTTACCCGTACTTTCCTGTACACCATAAAAATAGGTCAAATCAAAATTGCCCTGTGTGAGCTGCTGGGGCGACTCACCTGTCTTCATGCTCATCGGAATACGCCAAAGCTGTTGAAATCCACTGCGCTCAGACATCCACAGAAAATGTTGTGGGTCGTTTTTTAGGAAAGTCATCGAATTCGACCATTCCAAGGAGACATAGGCAGCATCCGTTTCCTGCAACAGTAGCCGTGTTGGAATGAAATATTGGTTGACCTCTTGGTCGTAGAGTACCCGTGTCGGTATGGCAATCAGGAGCTCAAGCGTGTCCTGAAGTCGGTTGAGCCGCGAAACAATAAGTTGATTGTCTGGCGTAAAATTGATGCGCGGCACGTAATCATCGGGCTCCAACCCCATGATTTCACCCACCATGGCATCCGCTGCAACATCATAAAGGTGTACACTCACCGTGGCGTTGGCCTCCCCTACTTTTGGGTACTTAAAAGCTGTATGCCCGGGGTAAACACCGCCTTCATACCAAGTCAATGACATTTCCGGTACCGCCGTTTCGTCAAAGCGTACGAATGCCAGCGATTTACTGTCGGGGCTCCACCGGGTTGCCACCATACCTTCGCCGTCCACAGGGCTGAATTCTTCTTCGTTCACCCAGTCTGGGAGGCCGTTGATGACCTTGTTTTTTGCGCCATCCCGGGTAATTTGTATGGTTTTTCCCTGTTGTAAATCTTTGACAAATAAGTTGTTATCAACAACAAATACTACTGATTTCCCATCGGGAGACAATGCAACGAATTGTTGCTTGGCAGGCTCATAAACAGGGATGGTTTGCTGCGTATTCAGGTCGTAAACAAAATAGTTGGCAAGCACGGAGTGCCTGTAAACGGGTTCCGTGGCCGTACGGAGCAGCAGTTTGGTTTCGTCTTCACTGTATTCAAATTGATCAAAAGCCTGTGCTGCTTCCGGCAATTGAATGGCAACAATGGAGTCTGTTGCCACATCGCGCACATTGCGAATATGCATACCTTTTTTGTCAAGATTGGCATAATGCCGTCCGTCTTTCAGGTAAAAGAGCTCTTCGCCGGATTGGGGGTAAAATTTGTATTGACTGAAACAATCATCAAGGGTGATGGCCTTCTGCGCAAAGACCAACTGTGCTGCAAATACAAAAGTCAAAACGGAAATTATTTTTTTCATAGGTCTTGATGTCAACAGGTCGAAAGGTAAGACAGAAAGTATGTGATTGTTGCCATTAAAAAATAGTAACTGGTTGGCTGGTAGAAACGATAGAGACTTTTTTGTGCCGGTTTGTAATTACAACAACAAGGGTGGAAAGAACGGAGCCGCTAAAAATCTTGGAAAAATTGGGTTGCGCAAAAGGACTCGGTACAGCATAGGCGGAAATATTGGCTAAAATGAAAGCGCAACACTATACAAAAAGCACCCAAATATTGAAAAACAGTTGCATGAGTAGCATAAACCCCAATAGGAGCCCAGTGGGTTTTCTGACAAAATACAAGCCGTAACAGTACAGCCGATCCCAAGCCGGAAATAGCAACCACAGCACCATCGCGTATGCCGGAAGGAGGGCTACAACCTGTTGTTGCGGCAGCCCCCCGAGTACCATAAAATAGGTGGATAAACACAAGAGAACTGTTTTTTTCGCCGGTAATATAAAATCTGTTCTTTTGACCAACAGCAGCAATCCCGGCAGCAATAAAAAATACCACGGGTGTATGATCAGGGAAAATAGAAATAGTACATTGGGAAGCAGGTACCCAACAACCCCGTTTCCTGTGCTGAATGACCGCTGAAAAAAATGAATCGGCGACCACTGCTGAAACAGAACACTAGCGTTGATAGGGGCCATAAACTGTTCGTGGAGGCAGCCCACCATGGTCACCAGCACCGCTTCACTCAATACAGCAGCGACGAGCCAGCGCCACTTACGACGAGCCACCAGTCCCCATCCGCTCACCAAGACCAACGGTAGCACCAAACCCACCAATGCAGGCCGCATCATTGCGCTCAATGTGGTGAACAATACCATCCAAATCGTATCGCTTGCCCGCTCTTGTTCTACCCAACGCAACCCATAAAAGAACGCAGCCAAGATGGTCACCATTTCCAATGCGGCACCTCCCACCGACAACCCTGTTCCCACAACAACGGGCGCCAAAACCCACACAAGTATAACAAATGACAACCGACTTTCCGAACGGCTTCCCTGCGCCAACATCGATAACAGCCGTTCCATCAGCAGGCCCGACACCGAATAAGAAAGCCAGGAAATTACCTGTAGTGCCACGTTGGGAGCCACCGAAAAATACTGCAATGTTGCCCCCAAAAATGCATGAATACGGTTGTATTCGCCTGCCACAAGAACCCATGACTCTCCTCCCTGCCAATGGTCCAATATAGATTTGCTTACTCTCAAATATTCCAAACGTTCAGTACCCCACCACCCATTCAAGTTAAAGGCATAAGAAAGCAGCAGCAACCCTGTAAAAAGTAG
>JBIPOY010000454.1:0-3011 GCA_044378705.1 Saprospiraceae bacterium | reverse complement strand
TAGGAATTTGGGGTTAGGCTGGAGATACCACGTTGGGGCGGAACGGACAAATTTTGTTATGTTTGTGGAAGTAAACCAAAACTAACAATGCAATTAGAACCTGGACAAATCATCAAAAACCTGATCCCAGCGGAGCCTGTGACCATCATCAAGGTCGTACCATTGGGACCGGCAAGTCTTTCAATAACGTATACAGGGGTCAACAGTAATCGGACCAGCAGCAAGGTCATTCAGCAAGTAGATCTGGAGCATTTGGAATTGTTGACTACTGAAGGCTCCTTCAATTTTCAGGGAGACCCTGTTAAGTTCGCTCTTTTTGCTGAAGCAGAACGGATTAGTTCCGCCTATCAATTTGACCCATTATTTGCAGTAAATTGTAGCATCGTAGATCCCTTGCCACACCAGGTGGAGGCCGTTTACAAGTTTTTGTTGCCATTGCCGAAGATACGTTTCTTGTTGGCTGACGACACTGGAGCCGGGAAAACCATCATGACCGGATTACTGCTAAAGGAACTACTGCTGCGAGACACCATCGAACGGGTACTCATTGTGACCCCCGGAGGTCTTACCAAACAATGGCAGGAAGATGAAATGGCGATCAAGTTTAATATTCCTTTTACCCTCGTCAATAGAGCGGCTTTTTCGGCGGACCCCAACGTATTCCATACAGCAACCAAAATCGTCACGTCCATTGATTTTATTTCCCGAGAAGATGTCATGAACGTTGCTGTTAATGCACATTGGGACCTGATAGTGTTCGACGAAGCACACAAGCTTTCCGCCTATGATTACGGCCAAAAACAATACCTATCACTCCGATACAAGGCTGCCCAATCCCTCTCTCAGCAATGTGAACACCTATTATTATTGACCGCCACTCCGCATCGTGGACGTGCAGACACCTTTAAGAAGCTACTTCAATTGCTGGATGAGGATATTTTTGCTACCGATGAACTTGCATCCACTCGCGTGAAAGAATTTGAGCACAATGGGATCAATAAATTCTTCATCCGTCGCTTGAAAGAAGATATGCGTGATTGGGATGGCAAACCCTTGTATAAGGATCGGCACACCAAAACGGTTGCTTATCAACTCACGCCAGAAGAAAAAGCCCTGTACGATGCTGTTACGAATTATCTGACCAAGCGAAAAGAGGAGGCCAGTGAATCCAGGAACATCCACGTCTCGCTGGCGCTTGCTGTCATGCAACGCAGGCTGGTCAGTTCCATTTTTGCCATCAAAAACACCTTGTTCAAACGATGGCAGGCATTGCAAGGCATTGTGGATGAACTCAGTAAAAACCCCACGCTTTGGGCGCAAAGACATAAGTTAGAGGGCTTTGATGTAGATAACCTGGATGAATACGAAGACTTGGATGACGATGAGCGCGATGCTTTCGATAGCATTCTTTCAGATCCAAGGAAATTTAAACTGTTTACCACCGCCAAGAGTGTCCAAGAGATACAAGAGGAGGCCCGTGAGGTAAAACGGCTTTTTGAAATGGCTGACATTCTATATAAAAGCCATCAGGAAGAGCAGAAATTTAAAGAGCTGCGTGCCATGCTCACCGCGCAAAAGGTGATTGAAGGGTCTAAACTGGTTATTTTTACGGAACACAAGGACACGCTCATCTACCTGGAGGAACGACTCCGCAACAACGGTTACACAGTTGCTACCATTCACGGCGGTAAATCCGTGGATGAACGCCGACAGGCACAATGGGATTTTTTCAAACCGGAAACTCAGATACTGATCGGTACTGATGCAGCGGGAGAGGGTATTAACCTTCAGTTTTGCAATTTGCTCATTAACTGGGATATTCCCTGGAACCCCAACCGACTGGAACAACGCATGGGCCGCATCCACCGCTATGGTCAAAAACAGGACGTGATGGTGTTCAACATGGTGGCCAGCAATACCCGCGAGGGTCAGGTCCTTCAAAGGCTGCTCACGAAACTCGACAATATCCGCGAAGGAATGGGGGACGACCGGGTATATGATGTCATTCAGGATGTGTTGGAAAATATAGGACTGGACGATGTATATAATGCTGTGCTAAACGGAAAGCAAACCTCTCTGAACGAATTTCTGGCAGAGGATAACGAACAGTTGAAGATCAAATTCTCTGAAAAAATCAAAGAGCAACGGGATAAACTGGCACACAGCACAGTGGATTACCGTGAAGCCCGAATCCTGAAAGAAGAATCAGACGAAAAGCGATTGCAACCCATCTATGTGCGTCAGTTTTTCGAAAAAGCATTTGCGCATCTGGGCGGGGTCTTTACTGAACGGCGTCCAAATATTTTTCGCATCGACCGATTGCCGGATTCAATTGCCAAAGCGTTGCGCCAAAACCACAATATTTACGCTGATTCCCTTCGCGAAATCCTTTTTTGCTTCAATAAACAAGTTTTTCTCGACTACCAAAACGTAGGCGATCTCGGTACGGTCCACTACATCAACCCTGGAAACCCGGTCTTTGATAATCTGATCAATGTGGTCCGACTCAGCTACCGTGAAGAAATGCTGAAGGGCGCAGTGTTCATTTCTCCGGATGATTCGGAGCCTTATTTTGCTTTTTTTGTAAAAAGCCAGATCCAAGACAACCGCACAACCAAGAAAGACGATAGCATTGCCGACGAACGGCTTTTGCTGGTGCAGCAGTTTACGGATGGAGCACTGAAATGTACCTCCCCCGCAAAATTGCTTGACCTCCATTCTCCGATCGAATTTGCTAAGCCCATTCAGCCTCCAACCGTAATGGACAGCGCGGACATCGTAGCCTGGTGCTTCGAACATATTACCTCCCCACAATTCGACGAAATGCAGCTTATTGTGCAGAATGACACTGCCAAACGAAAAGAATACCTCGACACGGCTTTCAAGCAAGTCATCCTGGACGCTCAAACCCAGATACAGGAATTACAGGCCAAAGTCCTGATGGGTGACACCAAAGTACAGGATAAAATCGCCAAAAAAGAGGATCGTATCCGGGAATTGGTGGAAAAAAA
>JBIPOY010000121.1:0-8861 GCA_044378705.1 Saprospiraceae bacterium | reverse complement strand
CCGTTCGTATTGTTTGGCACCTTTTTGGCGCTGGCGGAACTTAAGGTAAATACTGCTTGGGTGGATGTCGAGCACGTTGGAAATAACTTCCAAGCAGGCCGAAAGCCAGTCTGCGTGTTCTTCCGGGGACATACCATGGTCACGCTCGTATTCAGCGACGTGGACGATGTTTTCGTACAGATCAACTGCCAGGGGTGTTCCGGGGATATCATTGTCATACAGCCGGTAGCACTGCACGCCAACCCTTCGGGCCCACTTGCCGAGGTGCTTGCTGTTTTTGGTGAGTCTGTTGTGAAAGGGCTCGAGTTTAGCGATCATTGTAGTTACTCGATAAGACCGCGGCCCTCTTTGACGATACGGCCTTTTTCCAACAGTTCTTTCATGAGCCTGTCGAGGATTCCGTTGATGAACTCCTTGCTTTTATCCGTTGAATAGAGTTTAGATATTTCAACGTATTCGTTGAGGGTGACCTTGGTTGGAATGGTCGGGAAGTGCAACAGTTCGCAGAGTGCCATTTTGAGCATGACCATATCAAGGATTGCGACACGCTCTGCATCCCAGTTTTTGAGCGTCGGCTCAATATCGGTGAACAACTTTTGGTCTTCCGAACAAGTTTTGCGCAGCAACTCTTCGCCAAACTCTAGCACTGTTGCATCTGAAGGTTCGTGTTCTTCATAAAATTTGCCGCTGACCGGAAAATTTTTGAGCGTTTTTTTCATTGCGCCACTCACGAGCGATTCATCATCGCACCAATTGTTGTAGCGGTCTTCTGACATATCGGAATACAGATCGCTGGCAGCCAAAAAACGGTACAAATCGAGCAGGGCTTTGGCGTTGTCGGTGGTCACCGGGTTTTCGATGGCCATGTAATCTCTGTATTCTTGGGTGGCCGTGAAAGACTGGTAAAGGGACCGTATATGATCTTCGTCAATACCAACATTGATTTGGTATTTTTTAACCAAATTGAGGAAATCGACGTGGTTGGCGAGACTTTTAGTACAGTCGTTGGTACCCAGTCGAGGGTCAAATGCTTTGTCGCTGTCGGTTGGGAGGTGTTTGGCGGCGCGAATTTCTGCGTCTTTTTCCGCGTATTGCGCGACACGGAGGAGAATGTACAATTGGAAAATATAGAGTTCAAAGGCTTTCCAAGTCCCCTCTTTGTACATTTTGACCACATCTTTGGGTGTGAGTTGCTCATCTCGGTTGAGCATGTACAAGAGTTGCATCACTTTAATTCGAACGCTGCGGCGACTTAGCATAAGATTTCAAAAAACTTTTACAATTAAAGATACTGATTTCTCCTGCAAAGAAACAACATTTTCGGGTAACAGGAAAATGTTGCACGTGTGTTTTTGAATACTAATATTTAGCAACTACTCTAGGCGGTAACGTCTGAGACAAAAAAAGTGGCCCTTTTATTGTCTCAGACGCTACCACCCCTGAAGTTTTATTGTTTCAGGCAACCCATCCGTAAGGGAATGATGTCTGGATTTTATCTTACGAAAGAGTACCTGCATTGTATGGTTTTTCAGGCGAGAAGGGGTCATTAGAACTTGCTGTAAAGACTTTCTGGGTACCAATTTTTTTTTCGTGTGGGTTGCTTTCTCCATTTTTTTCATCTTTGCCTTTGGCTAGGCGGAAAACAAACATTTAACCATCTGCTTGGGCACCACTTTATTGGCACCATTAAAACAGTAACCATGGCTTATTCTGCTGCTTCCAACGTTGAAGTTACACCAAAACCAATCCTTTCTACCCGTAATATCCTGAACATGAGTGCCGGCTTTTTGGGCATACAGGTAGGTTGGGGCATGCAAATGGGCAATATGAGTGCCATTTATGAGTACCTGGGTGCAAAGCCCGATGAAATTCCGCTGTTGTGGTTGGCCGCGCCGATGACAGGTTTGGTGGTTCAACCTATTATTGGCTACCTGAGTGATCGAACCTGGGGAAAATGGGGGCGCCGGAAACCCTATTTCACCGCCGGCGCTATTTTGGCCACCATAGCCCTGCTGATGATGCCCCACGCTTCAGCGCTGTGGATGGCGGCGGGCTTGTTGTGGATCTTGGATGCCAGTATCAATGTGAGTATGGAACCTTTTCGGGCTTTTGTGGGCGACCTATTGCCAGTATCTCAAATAAACCGTGGCTATACGACCCAAAGTATGTTCATTGGTATGGGCAATGTGATCGCTGCCGTTCTTCCGGCTGCCATCATCGGCATACTGGGGAATCAACATGGAGAAGGTATTCCGTTTTATTTGGTGGTGGTATTCAGTATCGGCGCGGTATTTTATTTGGCAGCGGTCATCTATACCGTGCGTACCACCCGAGAATACCCTCCGGAAGATTTAGAGGCTTTTTATCGGTTAAAAGCTGATACAGCGGGTATTTGGCATGGATTTCGGGAAGTATTTTCAAATATTCTGAATATTCCGACGACCATGCGGCAAGTAGCCCTTGTACAGTTTTTCACGTGGCCTGGGTTGTTTTTGATGTGGTTTTACTTTACCCCGGCCGTTGCCCGGGATATTATGGGTGCAACGGACACCAATTCTCAGCTGTATGCGGAGGGGGTCGTCTGGGGCAATATCTGTTTCGGTTTTTATTCCGCAGTATGTTTTGCCTTTTCATTTGTACTGCCCGGGCTTGCCGACCGCTATGGCCGTGCTCGTATCCACGCAATATGCCTTTCGATGGGCGCGCTGGGGTTAATCTTTGTTGGTTTGGCCCCGGACAAATACTGGCTAATGCTATCCATGCTGGGTGTTGGTATTGCATGGGCCAGTATATTATCCATGCCCTACGCCATGCTTGCCTCTACCTTGCCGGGGCAAAAGCTCGGTATTTACATGGGCATTTTCAATTTTTTCATCGTCTTGCCGGAAATCATCGCCACACTGTCCTTCGGGTGGGTGATGGAGCATTGGCTCCACAACAACCGACTATCGGCAGTCATGTTGGGAGGGGTCTTATTGGGCCTCGCCGCTTTACTGAGTTTGATGATCCGAGAGAAAAAGGCGCAATAATTTATGCTTGAACCCATTCCCCCATTCCCCGGGGCTTTTTCCACCGATACAAACAAATACCATGCTTCGTTTCATACTTCTTTTCATTGTTTTTTTTGGACTACTCCACAGCAAGCAATACGCCGGCAATCCGGCACCTGCTGTTTTTAAACACGTGACAGTACCGGTATCTCAGGATCTACGCGTAGAACCTGGGAATTGGTGGACAGGCATGCAACACCGTTCCGTCGAAATCATGGTTCATCGTACAGATGTAGCTTCTTTTTCGGTCAAACTTGGCCCTACGAAAGGCGTTAAGCTCCTAAAAGTAGAAAAAACGGATAACGCAAACTATTTGTTCTTGACCCTCGATATTGCCAAGAGCGCCAAGCCACAAACGGTACCCTTGGTATTTACGAAGGGTACGGCAACCTTCACACACCCCTACCCTATTCTGGCCAGAAATGGGGGTAAAAAAGCACAAGGGGTGAACAGCAGTGATGTTATTTATTTGATTTTTCCGGATCGTTTTTCCAATGGTGACCCTTCCAACGACAACGTAGCTGGAATGCGACAAGGTCTTCAGCGCGACTCCTTGGTAGGACGTCACGGAGGCGATTTACAAGGTGTCATCAACCACTTAGACTACCTGCAGGACCTGGGCGTTTCTACCATTTGGTTGAATCCGGAACTCGAAAACGACCAAAAAGAAGCGTCTTATCACGGTTATGCCGTCACAGATCATTACCAAGTTGACCGACGTTTTGGATCCAATGAGTTGCTCCGAGATCTGGTGACAAACTGCCACCAGCGCGGCATGAAGGTGGTACGAGATGTCGTACTGAACCACATCGGTGGACAGCATTGGTGGATGGACGACCTGCCTTCACAGGACTGGCTGAATCAGTGGCCCACGTTCACGCGCACGACGTACAGAGCCCCCACCTTGGTAGATCCCTACGCTTCTGCGTGGGACAAGAAGCAGTTCACGGACGGCTGGTTTGATTATTCGATGCCCGACCTCAACCAGCGCAATCCGCACGTGGCCAGCTACCTCATCCAACAAGCGATTTGGTGGATTGAATATGCCGGTATTGACGATTTACGGATTGACACCTATACGTATTCCGACCAGGCCTTTTGCAGCCGCTGGTGCAAGGAACTCCGGGATGAGTATCCCGATTTGGGGATGTTTGGTGAGATTTGGGAACATGGCGTTTCCATACAAGGTTTTTTTGCAGACGATCAGCCCTTAAAAAGCGCGCATTTTGATTCCAACTTACCTGGTGTTGTTGACTTTCAATTGTGTTTTGCCATTCAGGAGGCGCTGACCCGTGAACAAGGATGGACGGAAGGTGCTGCAAGAATTTACTATACCCTGGCAAAGGATCGTTTTTACAAAAACCCCAACCGCAATGTCGTGATGTTGGACAACCATGACTTTACCCGGTTTTTCACCACCATAAAAGAAGACATCAACAAATATAAAAGTGGTCTTGCTTTTTTGCTGACCACGCGAGGCATTCCGCAAATTTACTATGCGACAGAAATACTGGGGACGGGCAATGAATGGCCCTCACACGGAAACATCCGCAAGGATTTTCCGGGCGGCTGGTCGGGAGATACAAACAATAAATTTACGGCTGCGGGTCGTACGCCTTTGGAAAATGAAGCGTTCAATTTTACCCGAACCATGCTGCGGTATCGCAACGCGACGCCCGCCCTTCAAACCGGCCATTTGATGCAATTCGTACCGGTGGATGGTGTGTACACCTATTTCCGATATGATGCTACAAAAACGGTGATGATCCTATTGAACACGTCCAACTCCGATAAGGATGTAGACACCCGTCGGTTTGCAGAGCGCATGCAGGGATTTAGCCGTGCAAAAAATGTGGCCACAGGCGAGGTAATCAGCAATCTGACGACCCTCTCGGTCGGGAAAAACCTACCCTTGGTACTCGAATTGCAATAACACCCAACGGAGGTATTGCACTAGGGATGGTTTCGCCCGCTGCGATGGATCATCGTGCTGCTGGCTTGCTGGGTTGGGAAAAGATGAACATCTTGGATATTTACGTGCGGTGGTCTGGTCGCCATGAAATAGATCACCTCTGCGACATCCCCGGATTTTAGGGGTTGGAAATCGCTGTAAATATTGGCGCGTTCGGTATCGCCATCAAAGCGGGTAAGGGCAAATTCAGTTTCTTCTACGTGGCCAGGACTAACTTGGCTCACACGAACATTGTGCGTATGTAAATCTAATCGCATGGATTTGGTAAGGGCATCGACGGCAAATTTGGTAGCACTGTACACGTTTCCGTTTGGATACACTTCTTTACCTGCGCTGCTGCACACGTTGATGATGTGTCCATGTTGGCGGGCGACCATACCGGATGAAACAATCTTCGTTACATACAAAAGTCCCTTCAGGTTGGTATCAATCATGGTTTCCCAATGTTCGAGGATACCCTCGTGGATGGGAGAGAGTCCTTTGGCGAGCCCGGCATTGTTTACCAAAACATCAATGCGCTGGAATGCCTCAGGCAAATTTCCGAGAGCAGCTTGTACGGCCAGCGCGTCTCTGATATCGAACGCCAAGACCAGAATATCTGTGTTGTAGGCCGACTCAAAGTGCTTTTTTATTTCCTGGAGTCGTTCTTCCCGTCTACCGGTAAGAATCAAACGGTAACCATTTTCGGCAAATAGTTGGGCTGTTGCGCGTCCGATGCCCGAAGTAGCGCCGGTAATCAAAACCGTTCCTTTGGTTGATTTTGGTATTTCAGGTTGGATAGGTGTGGCCTCCGTAATCTGGGAATCGGGCAGTACGGGTATATATTCGATTCCCTCTGCAGAAAGCGGTTCAGGTTGCTGCATTGGGCTGTGTTCGCCCAAAAGATCGACCAATGCTTTTCTTACTTCTTCATCGATCGGATTGATTTCCAAGGCTTTTTTGAGGTAATGAACAGCTGTTTCTCGATAATCGAGCAAGTGTTCAGCGGTCATTAGCCCCAGTTTTCTAAAAACATCCGGGTGATTGGGGCTGACATCCAGCACACGTTCCCAGCAGTATTTAGCAAAAAGGAAATCGCCTTTGGAGAAGGCCGTGTCGCCCATCAAGTCATAAGAATGGGCATCATTGCCGGGGGAGGTCCGAGGAGCCTGTATTTCTATTTCCGGTTCAGGTATTGCAATGTTGGGGGGTACCTCTTGGGGAATATGCAACTGTTGAAAGGCAACATCAATGCGTTTGTCGTTGGGATATTCTTCTGCGGCCACCCTGAGCAGTTCTAGACCCCGTTCAAGATGTCCGCGCTCCACCCACAGATGAGCATCCTGAATGGTTTGTTGGATGGGATCAATTATTACCTGCATGCGTCCATTTACTGTTTCGAACTCCTCCGATCGAGCAGAAACTTCCGTAAATAGTATTTCAGGAGGCGCCTCAATGGCTTCTGGTTTGGTTTCGTTCGCGGTTTCGTTCGCGGTTTCGTTCGCGGTTTCTGTCAATTTTTTTATCACATTTTCAGCAGGAGGGTCCGTTGGTTCGGGCGAAATCAATCCGCTGGGCAGAGGCATTTCGGGAAGATGGATCGAGGATTCTGTCTCATCAGGATGCGTTGCCAGCTGTGCCACCAAACGTCGGTACTGCCCATGCCAGTCGCTGAGACCAAATCTTTTAAAAAACAGGGCAAAATCCTGGTCAGAAAAATCGAGATAAGACATAGCCCCTTTTTCTCTGAGGAGGCCAATGAGGTCGCTGGCTTGGCCGGAAATGGACCGTACGGTACTGAGATCCAGTTCCAGCGCGGATTTTTCGTAGGCATCGCCGGCTTGGTATGCAGCGCTTAGGTTGAGCCATTCATTTTGCCAATGGTTCATGTAATGTAGCATATTAACCATGCGGTCTATTTGAGTAACCACAGGGTTTCCGTCTTCATCCATACCATCTGCTACGACGGGCAACAGGGTAATATCGGGGGGCAACTGGCGCAAGGCATCCAACAATCCCCGCATACTGGCCCGTTCTTTTAAGAGATTGTCTGTTACCAAGAGCAGTACCGGTTCTCCTGTAGCAAGCAAGGCGGATGGCAGGTTGCCCGACGAAGAATTGATGTGTTCGAACGGAATACCTATCCGAGACAGTTGGTTGTCAATTTTTTGTGCAAGATCGGCATTTGCATTTGCATAGGCGAGGATTATACGGTTCATGATGATGGTCTGTAATAGGGTGAGCGTTATTGGCCGATGGCCAGTTGGATAAACTGGGTAAATTCATTTTTAAATGACTCATACCGGGATGTGGCAGGGCCATCGAATCCCGTGTGGATACGCAAAACCCGGTTGTTTTTGTCGAGTATCATCATGGTTGGGAAGGCCGAAACATGATCGAGTGCAGGAAAAAACTTAGCCGCTTCATCTCTGCCCGCCAAACCCGCATACACAATGTCATAGGGAAGACCGAGTCTTTCCTTATAGGCTGCCAGGTGTTTATTGGCTTTTTGCACATCATTCCCCTTTTCAAAGGAAAAGACTACCACCGCCAAATCTTTGGCCAGGGCCGGATTGTCTTTCAAAAACTGTGTTAAAAACACCTGTTCATCGCGACAATTGGGGCACCAAGTGCCTGAAATGGTAAATATTTTAACTTTATTGTCAAAAGCGGGGGATGGGAAGGTGAGCATTCGTCCGTCTGGTGTGGGTACTGAAAAGGAAATGGGGGCACCCGATTTGACCCTTGTCAATGAATCCGGCGCTGTCAAATCAAAATTAGGATCCTTCCAAGCCGTCCATAGGGATTTAAATTTGTGTCCGGATCTGAATTCCCCCTGGAGTGAATCACCCTGAATACTGCCGGAAAATAAGAAGGCGTGTGCCCCGTCAAAAGAAGACAGCCAGAATTTTCTGTCTTGGACGGTGCCTTCCAAGAAGCCGTAGTCACCTGTTTCTGTGCGAAATGTCCCCTCCAAATGGTTGCCTTTTTGCTTGAATTCACCCACTGCTTTTTCAAAATCTTCCGGTTTCCCATCTACGCCAAAAGCCGTAGGCCAGCTGCCTGAAAGATCGGCAAGTGGTTTTTTGTTGAGGTTGGTAAAGCGATAATCCCGACCTGAATTGGCGTAAAATGGAATTTGGTAATCTTCCTTGGTGGTCACTTTCCAGTAACCCTGCATAACGCCGCCCCTTATTTCAGCGTGGATATAAGACTGATATTCCGGAAACCAAATATTCATGGTGTCACGTGCTTGGGTTCGATCGCGGCCATATTGGATACTGTCGAGGCGAATGCGTTGGTCACCATTGTAAATTTCTACATAAAACCGATCTTGATCAATGTAGTTTACGGTAAAATTGAAAGGAAGTTCGCCCGGTTTAAATTGGTCGTACACAATTGCGACATCATCTTTTTTCTTGGCAGGCATAGAAAAATGCTCCAGCTCCAACACGCCACGCCACATACCCGGGGCTGCTCGGTTATAGGTTTTGTCGGCTGTGATACAAGCAGCGAAAACCAAAGGAAAAAGAAGGAGAAACGTAGTTTTTTTCATGTAAATCTTTTAGCGCGTGTTCGAATTTCAATTGCTTAGCAGGCACCAAAACCATGTCCAAGGAAATTCGGCCGCTAAGATACGTTTAAAAAAAAAGCCCGAACAACATCGAAGAGGATGCATTCCGGCAATTTTTATTATTCACCCGTCGAAATGGGTGGATAAACATACACGTATACACCCGTTGCATCCTCTATCCTTAGCCAAGAACAATGCCAGTTTTTTTATATATATGATATTTCTACCTTCGTGGCAGGCTGTCTGGACCAAAAAAAATCATTTTTTTGGTCCAGACACGACCACT
>JBIPOY010000453.1:0-3024 GCA_044378705.1 Saprospiraceae bacterium | reverse complement strand
CGAAGATGACACGGACGAAGATGACACGGACGAGGATGACACGGACGAGGATGACACGGACGAGGATGACACGGACGAGGATGACACGGACGAGGATGGTGAAGAGGAGCCCGGTGAAGATGATGCTGAAAAAGCATAATTCTTTCGTAATAACGTAATTAGCAGGGTATCTGAACCCAAAAGTGAGCTTTTGGGTTCAGATCCTACTCCGTACATGGTCACCTCCTTACCTAAATGGCAACAGCCCCGGCTTCATTGGTGCAGGGGCTGTTGCTATTTACGTAAGGAGGTGTTACCCAAGAAACCAACCCCTTGGGTATTCCATTGGGTTGGTACGCCCAAAAATTTCAAACTGTTTAACGGTGCGTTGGTGTAGATAATCAAGTCTGTTGGTTCCCAAGATTGGGTGCCCCTTTAAAAGAAGCGGTTGATAGATGTTTTGAAAACGGCTCATCACGACTTCTTTTGGTCGGTTGTTAATCGAATCTTGAAAAGAGATATCCGTTTTGCTCAGGCTGGCTTTTTTTTCATCCAAGGCACTTAACCACACATCTCCAACAGGGGTATCTCCCACAAACAACCGACGAATTTGTTTGACAAGGGGTTGTTTGTCATCCTTCGTGAACGATATTCCGGGCCATAGATCCAGTTTTGTATCTTCGGAAATTACGCCTCCGCCGATGTACTCAGCCCTTTTTTTCCACCCCGCTTCGTTGAACGCCCACGGTGGTATTTCCGAGTTGTACCCTGTCGCTTCTGGAATTTTTTTCTCCGAGTTGGTTGCGGAAACGGTGGCCCAAAACGTTGATTCCCATATCAACAACCGGAATGCCGAATCCAACAACAGCGCCTGAATTTTTGGCCCTTGTATCAACAGCAGCGGTTCATCAGCAAACAACAAGGTTCCTTCCGGCGCTGCCTGAACGTGGATGCGAAGTCGTAACCGCTGTAAATGGTTTAGAAAACTCTCATGAAACAAACAGCGCCCCAATGGGTCGGTCACTTGCCCCAACTGTTGAATGATGGAGGGGGTAAAACGGAATCTACCGATGTGCTCGGCCAACAACCCCCCACCGCAGGAAATGGAATAGGGGGTACTACTCAAGGTCATGAAACTCCCCGTTACATGCTGCTGGTACGTTCCATCAAACCAGCATTCTTGAGCGCTGAACAAGGGGGTTAGATCTGAAAGCCAGTCAAAAGGAGCCATTGGGTTCATGGTATTGTTGTTCGCAGGGTGAAATGTCAGAGTCAGTGGACCTCCCGAAAGGCAAATAAGTTATATCCAAAGGAAAAAAAGAACATATTCCCGGCAAGCATTTTGTTTTGTCCTTTGAAATTGAGCCAGTGATGGCCCACGCGCATGCGAACACCGTGGTAGGATCCCCGAGGGCTATCATCATCACCAAATAACTTGGCATCAGCGGTAAGGGAAGCAGTAATATGAGCCTCCAAGTAGTTAAAATTTTCGTAATAATCCGGGACGTCTGTTTCAGAATCTGTTGGAGGCCCTAGGACTGCAAAGGCTCCTCCAATCGCCGGAAAAAGACGCACTTTTGAATTGTTGATGATGTCATACCCAAACTCTAATCCGAAAGAAGCAAAACTCGCAGGATCTTTTTTGGGCCAAATGTCAAATCCATCGGTGACATCTCGCGCCAAACGCTGGGATCCAACTATGACCGATGCACTGATATTCCATCGGTCAACCCATCGGTAAAGATCTATTTGTGCCGCGTACAAGGGCGTAAGGGATCGCTCCAATTCAGCCGACCAACTGCCGGATAAAAAGTGCGCAGACAACCCAAAACCTTTATTCGCCGGTTTTAGGATGGGTGGCTTGATGGTTTGCATAAATGCATGGAAACGACTTTTTGGATACAGACGTTCAAATGCGTCCAAGCGTTCTCGCCATTCTTCCTCATTTTTATTCAGTCGCAGCAAATACTCCAACAGCAGGATGGAAAAAGATTTTTCCTCTTCGGTCAACAGTGTATGCCGAATAGATTGAAAATAGTCATAACGCTTTTCAAAAATCGCTGCATCAATGAACACAAAAAGGCTGTCCGGGGGAGGCTGTACTTTCCAGGTTTCACCATCGCGCAACGCCGCATCAAATTTAGACGCTTCGTTCAACAGGGCTTCGTAATTCTCCAACCAATAATACAACAACCAGCGTTCATCCCACTGCAAAGCGACGTGGGAAGCATCATTTAACCGGAGGAGAGAGTCCAGCCAAACGGCTCCCTCGGCAGGGTCTTCCACTAAGAAAGCATGCTGCAGTGACAGGCGCGCCGCAGCAACTCTTTGCTGGAATGTCACGGTTTTGGGCAACGCAATGCTGTCTTGCTGACCATTTATATCAAGCGATATCAGGATTAAAATCGAAAAAAGAAAAACGTGCTTCATACCATAAAGTTACAGCGTTTTAGGATCTTAATATCGTGTAGAAGGTGCCCAAGAAGCGCATTTTCGTCTCAGACACTACCGCTTAAGTCGTTGTTTTAGAGGATAGTTTCCGCCATAAACTGATGGCCAACCCCAAGAGCATCATAATGGAACCGATCCACACAAGGTTAATGCCGGGGAAGATGATGGCTTCCAGGACCACGTAATCTGACCGCGGCGAATCTTCCGCTACTTCGAAAGGAATACGCAATTTTTGTTCCGAATTTTCTGCTACGGCGATGGTCATCACTCCTTTGGCGGGGTCTATTTTTTCAAAACGAAAATGGAGCCCAATCGCTGGAGCTTCGTCTTTCAAACTGAATGGCTGATTATTTCGGATGAGATACACCGGGTTTGCCACCGCCCGGGTACCATCAGGGGCCGTTGTTTGTAGTTGCGCGCCCACGGCGATATCACCTTCCTCAAATTGGTACGAAGGGTGTTTTACATCTTTGACAATTTTATCGAAGAGAATTGTATGGCCGTTGTACTCAAACGAGTCCCCCTCTTTTACCTGAAAAGAACGGTATTGAAGCATTTCCTCTGCCTTAAAAACCGCTTGCATGGAGGCTTCTG
>JBIPOY010000451.1:0-3025 GCA_044378705.1 Saprospiraceae bacterium | reverse complement strand
CCGATATTTATCAAAGAAATCAACTCGTTTTTCTCTTCCCTCATTGGTTACATTGTGGTGGGAACCTTTCTCGTGCTGATGGGCTTGCTGTTGTGGGTGTTCCCGGATTACAGCATCTTAGACAGCAACTACGCCTCATTGGACACCTTGTTTGCGGTGTCACCGATGGTATTTATGTTTCTGATTCCGGCGGTAACCATGCGTACGTTGGCGGAAGAGAAGCAGAGTGGCACCATTGAGCTACTGGTGACAAGACCGATCAGTGATTGGCAAATTGTGGCGGGCAAATTCTTTGCCTGTTTTGCGCTGGTGGCCTTCGCATTGCTGCCTACGGCCCTGTATTACGTCAGTGTTTACCAACTGGGGGCCCCTCCCGGCAACATTGATTCCGGTGGAACATTGGGCTCCTTTATTGGATTGTTGTTTCTCGCAGGCGCTTTTTCCGCCATTGGCGTGTTCGCAAGTTCGCTCACCAACAATCAAATTGTGGCTTTTGTACTTGCCACGTTCCTCTGCTTTTTTGTGTATCTCGCTTTTGGTTTTTTGAGTCGGCTGCCCATTTTCTTTGGTAAAACGGACGATGTTATTCAGGCCTTGGGTATTGAGTATCACTACAATTCCATCAGCCGTGGTGCGCTTGATACCAGAGATTTGGTGTATTTTGTATCTGTTATTGCACTTTTTCTGGCAGCCACGGTGGTGTCTCTCGGGAAAAGACGCTGGTAGCCCTCCACGCTGCTACCATAACTTTTTACCCCATTAGGCTTATCATTGTTGTGTGTAATCTGTATATATAGCCAACACAAAGTGGTTGTGAATGAAGTGTGATTGAAATCAATCGATTCATCAAAACCACTTTAATCAAAGTCTAAGCATGCATGACCGGATGGTTCGTCCCCACCCACGGCATTAGACAGTGTCAACCAAGGGGCGCGACGAGTGCTTATTTGACCGATGTAATGGGTATTTCCACAAAAAAGTCGGTGCCTTCATTTTCCCTTGTTTCAAATCGAATATTGCCGTCGTGCGCTTCGATAATTTTTTTGCAGATGGCCAAACCCAGGCCACTGCCGGAGGTTTTGGTGGTAAAATTGGGTTCAAACACACGATCCTTGATTTCTGGCGGAATTCCGCCACCATTGTCACTGATTTGAACCACCGATAGCTTGCCTTTTCGAACCAATGAAACGGCTACATGGCCGATGCGGTCGGAAGGAATGGACTGTATTGCGTTGATAACCAAGTTGTTAAAAACGCGTATCAGATGGTTTTTGTCGCCATTGATGTGAAATATTTCTTTGGGGAGCGTAAGTTCTAGGGCTACATTTTTTTGTTCGCTGAACAGGTCGTGAACACTTTCCACCACTTCATTGATTATTACATCATTTTTTTGCCGGATGTCAAGGTTGGCAAACATAGAGAACTCCGAGGCAATTTGTGCTAGCGAGTCAATCTGCTCGATTAGGCGCGTAATAGCTTTGCGCAGGTAAGCAGCTGCCTGTTCCGGGTTACTAGACACACGTTCCAATTGTTGCATTGACAATTTCATGGTTGTCAGTGGGTTTTTGATATCGTGCGCTACTTGTTTGGCCATTTCACGCCAAGCGCCCTCTCTTTCGAGACGCACCATCTGCACCTTAGAGTCTTCCAGTTTTTGCACCATCGTATTGTACTGGCCGATCAGTTCACTGATCTCATCCTGTGCATCACCGGCGTAATCGAGGGGGGCATTGTTGTCCTCGAGTTTCAACTCCTGTACTTTTTCAGACAGGAGGCTGAGTGGGCGGATGATCGATCGGGAGAGCACGTACGTAATAGCATACGCGATCAACAGGAGAAAAACGTATAAACTGGCCAGCATTCCGATAAAATCAGATACTTCTGCGCCGATTTTTTCCTGACGATGTTCCTGTGGAACGCCCAAAAAACCCAGTAACTCGCCTCGTCCAGAGCGACAGGAGCGGTATTGGGTAAAATACTGATGGCCAATTACCTGCTCCATTTCTTCTACTTTGGGAAGGTTGCCACGCGTCATTGTTTGCTGTGCGGAGACACTCATTTGGGAGGGTAATATTCCCAAGGAGACCAAGTCTTTTTGTGTGGTAAATACCAGTTTTCCGGAAGGGGAAAAAAAGTTGGCATCCATCCCAAGGCTGGTGGTTATTTTCTGCAGGGACCCCACAACGTCTTCTGCACGGTACGCTGTGCTGCTGTCTATTCCGCTCAGGAAGGGGGCTTCCAGTGTATTTTGGAGGGCTTCTGCGCGGTAATCAAACGCTGCTTGTTCTGCCTCACGGGCTGCGTTGGTAAAATGTCGATAGGTTAGGAAACCCACTACCAAAAAAGATGCTGCGAGCAGCGTAACGTTCCAAAGGTGGATACGTCGTGCCAAAGAACCTTTTGCCGTGAGCCTAAAATCGTAGGTTTCCGGTAGAAAGAGTAACCAAGAATTAGCGAAGGCCAAAGCCAACAACAACAAAGAAGTAAGCGTGAAAATGAGGGAGAACAAGTAAACCCGCTTGAGCCAGCCGCCGAGGGAGTGGCCGACCGATGCGATTGTTTGCCCATCCATGCTTTTGTTGACGGCATCTACCCGGTGGGGAGTCTTGGTTTCAACATCTATGGTCTCGCCTTTAGCAACGCTGGAGGAGAGTGCTGCCAAGCTTCCCCGCCCTTGTTCTACCACAATCCGGCCATTTTTCTGAACGGCAAAATTGTAACGGAACAGGTTCGTGAGGTTTTTATATGGACTGTTGTAAAAAATTCGGGTGTAGGCCAAGGCCGGATCGGGATACTCGTGCTCTAAAATAACAAAGACTTGTACCCGCTGAGCGCTATTGACCGCACGGCCCACCGAAAAGTGAAGTATGTAGCGGAATTTTCCATCCTTACCCGTCAGATACCGAATATCGTCTGTTTCGGGTAAGGGAGTCGCTTGACGCCACTTTTCATGTACGACTTCGTCATAACCAAGGGTTTGACCCAATAAAATGGGCTGGCTTTCCAGATCAAAAGCAGCTACGTT
>JBIPOY010000452.1:0-3025 GCA_044378705.1 Saprospiraceae bacterium | reverse complement strand
ATCAAACCCTCCCCATGAACACAGCAGGTAGTCTTCCTCCAGAATTCGGCCCCAATCCCAAAACTCTTCGATGACCTCGGGGAATTTTTTTGCCCTGTTTACGTCGAGTTGTTCTATTCCGGTGAGCTGTCGGCAAAAAGGGGAAAGGGTTGGGTGTGCCTGTGGCTTTACAAACCGGTTGAATTTTCCCCTGATTTCGCCAAAATGATTGATTTTGTAGGCACCTATTTCTATGGTTTCTTGTACATAATCCGGTGGCGGATTTTCCCAACAAGTAGCTTCGAGGTCGTAAACGATATAATTCATATTAGCGCAATCCTATTCTTTTCAAAATGTACCACAAAAAAAGTCTCCAACGACTTTTTTGAGTAAGGTAAAACAAATGCTGATCAAGTTCCGGGAGGCGTCGAATCTCCTTTGGATGGGTCAGTGGGAATTTTATGGCTGCCGCTAGTATGGCAGCTTTTTCATTTTTCTTGCGGGTATTTGTTGCCCCGGGTTCGCCAATACCGGTATTTTGCACCAAGTTTATGGAAGGAACGATGGAAAAACCATTTGCTTGAAGAATACTGTAGAACCAAGCATAGGCCCACGAATTGTTGCGTTTTTGCTTCGTTGTATAAAATTTATCCAATAAATAGGTTTGTGACAGGCGCCCCCGGACGCAATTTTGAATGCCATTGCTGCGAACAAAATCATCCAAGCCCTCCAAGTCAATTGACATTTTGTTCCAAGCCCTACGCCAACTCGCCCACCCCCACACGAAAGAAAAAGTGGAGAAAAAATAACTTTCAGGGGCTCCCTCCGTTCTTTTTTGCGCGAGATTAGAACCTGAAATATGCATGACCTTGGGTTCATGTTGGTAATAATCCAGCAATTCCTCACAAAACCTAAAGAATGAAATGTCGGGTAAACAGTCATCTTCTAAGACAATACCCATTTCCTCTTGTTCAAAAAACCAATGCAGAGCATCGAAAACGCCAGCCCTCAAGCCCGTGTTTTGCGCCCTAAAAAGGGTTTTTACGGAACATTCCCAATCAATTTCATCGATCAACGCACGAACTGCCCGCACATTTTCAATGTCTTCCCTTACCCCAATTCGAGGACCATCACAATGCACATACACACGAGTGGGTCGAACCTCGCGCAGCCGCTTTAATACACTCCCAGCATGAATCGGCCTGTTGAAAAACAAGAGTAAGACCGGTTTGTTGCAGCAATAGTTCATGGTCCCTTATTTGAGGAATATTCTGACGCAAATGTTCAGGAAATTAGTCTTTAAATGAAGAATTACTATTTTTTTATTACAGAAAAAAACGATTGACCTACATTTGGGGCCACAAGTAAACGTTTGTTCCGGCATGGGATCGTTTTGATGCATTGACGGATTCAACATCCTCATACAATTCCACTTTGCGGTGTACGATAGTCAACAGTGCATGAAGTTTTGTTTGCGATCATTTACAATCCAATATTTGCAACCAGTCAAATCATCAAAATCACTTTAATCACTGTCTAAAACCCGTTAAAAAAATTGCTACAATGGCTAAGAAGGACGATTTTATCGCAACGATACAATCCGGTTATCAATTTTCAGGCTCCTCGTTGGTGCTCGGAGTTTCCATGTTGGAAGGCGAGGCCATTCAAGGGCTTCAAGTGAAAATCCCGTTGCGTACCATGAACCGCCACGGCCTGATTGCCGGCGCCACCGGTACCGGTAAAACAAAAAGCCTGCAAGCCATTGCAGAGCAACTTGCAGCCAATGGGGTGCCCTGTCTGCTGATGGACATCAAAGGAGACCTTTCCGGTATTGCCATGCCGGGTACAGACAACCCGAAAATAACCGACCGAGCCGGTAAAATTGGCATCACTTGGCATCCAACGGGGAATTCAGTAGAATTTCTTACGCTCTCCGGGGAGAAAGGCGCCCGCCTCCGGGCCACGATCAGTGAATTTGGACCGGTTCTATTCAGCCGAATCCTCGGCTTAAATGATACACAAGGGGGTGTTGTGGCCGTCGTCTTCAAGTATTGTGACGACCAAAATCTGCCTTTACTCGACCTGAAGGACTTTAAAAAAGTCCTTCAATTTTTAGGAAATGAGGGTAAAGCTGCCATAGAAGCTGAATTTGGGCAGTTTTCCGCAGCAACAGCCGGTACCATCCTCCGAAAAGTAGTGGAACTCGAACAGCAGGGGGCGGATTTATTTTTTGGGGAGGCCTCTTTCGAAGTAAAGGATCTTGTCCGCATGGATGAGAATGGTCGGGGTGTCATCAGTATTGTCCGCTTAACAGATATCCAAGACAGGCCGAAATTGTTCAGTACTTTTATGCTGCAAATGTTGGCTGAAATTTATGCGTCCTTCCCGGAAGAGGGCGACATGGAACAGCCTAAGCTTTGTATTTTTATAGATGAGGCCCATTTGGTATTTCAAGAAGCCACGCCGGCTTTGATGCAACAACTGGAGGCCATCATCAAACTTGTGCGTTCGAAAGGGGTTGGCATTTATTTTATCACCCAAAATCCAGCCGATATTCCGGAGAGTATTCTGGCCCAATTGGGCATGAAAGTACAGCATTCCTTGCGTGCATTTACCGCCAAAGACCGCAAAGCCATTAAACTCGCCGCTGAAAACTATCCCATTACCCAATATTATGAAACAGAGGATTTACTTACGTCTCTGGGTATTGGCGAAGCGATGGTCAGTGTGCTGAATGAAAAAGGGATCCCTACCCCACTGGTACACGCACTCATGCGTGCGCCGGAGAGCCGAATGGATATTTTAACACCGGTAGAAATTGATACCATCATCGGAAACTCTGCCCTTGCTAGAAAATACAATCAAGTGGTTGATAGAGAGAGTGCTTATGAGATACTCCGCGATAAAATCGCCGCTGCTCATTCCGCACAACCTTCAGAAACAACCAACGAAACAAAGGCTGAAAAAGAAGAACCCAGCGTGTTTGAAACGATCGCCAAAGATCCCCTGGCGCGTCAAATTGGACGTACGGTGGCCCGTGAACTCA
>JBIPOY010000120.1:0-8876 GCA_044378705.1 Saprospiraceae bacterium | reverse complement strand
GTAAAAACCTTGTTGTTTGCCAAAAACAACCTGAACGAAGCAGAACTCCGGTTGTTTCAACGGCTATTCACCGTGTTGAACGCTACGTTTCCAAAGCCGGATTTATTGCTTTACCTCCATCGCCCCGTGGAGGTGCTGATGCGTCAAATCAAAAACCGGAACCGTGAGATGGAAAAAAACATTACGCAGGAATACCTGGAGGGCATTCAAAAAGCGTATCTCGGCTACTTGAAAATGGAAAAAGACACGCCTGTGGTGATATTGGAGTTGGGAGAGGCTGATTTTCTCCGGGATGACGCGGTTTTTGATGCTATCATGTCCATCGTGCACCAACAATATGACAAAGGGGTGCATTACCGACAGTTATAGACACCCATTATAGACAAACATTACACCGTTTGACCCAAATCAGGTGATGCGTAATGTCTATGTTCCTCGGTTCCTATCATGATTTTCCACATGGCAGCACACATAAACAAGTGTCCGATGTCAAAAAATGAAAACCATACGCCAAACGAAATTTTCAATAGGTGTGCCAATACGGCGCCGATCAAGAGGAGTATTCCCCACAATATTGTCCGACTTCCCTTGGAACGAGTTTTGACGATCAGCAGAATTTCCAAGGGCAATATTACCGCCAAAAATCCAAAAGCGGAATGTATTTCAACAACCGGAAACCACAAGGTGGTGCTGACAAACCACAATGAAAGCGTCAGTTCCGCGATATTGATGAAGGTGATTGCTTTGGCCAGGGTAGCGCCTATTAAGGGCTGTACCCTTACGGTACTGGCTTGTTCCAATGCTGAAACGGCAATCATCCCAAGCGCCCAACCGGGCATTTTGAACGCAAACGGCAGCGCATACAGGAAGGCATGCCCCACCAACCCACCTATGAAGGTTGAAACGCCGGTGAGCAGAAAAAAAATACGTGAAAGTCTGAGCGCGTCTTCCCGAATTCCGATTTTCCCGAGTTGATACCAAGCGTTGAAACAAACCAGTGAAACCAAAATACTCGAAAACGCAATAACAGGCTCCCCGATACGCAAGCCCCAAAGGATTATATCGGGTTGAAAATTTGTGGTGTTTAATACTTCCATTGGGCACAAAGATACGGTATTGTTGAATATTCTAGTAAACATAGAACCAGTGACGCGGTACCGGTTGTTTTCAACAAAATATGTTAAATTTGCCCCGTTCAGCGTACCTAATACAGCATACACCGTGTCTAAATCAGTCCCAAACGATCCCGCAACCGGCGAAGATGTCCTGGTAGAAAAAGCGCTTCGCCCCAAGATGCTCGATGAGTTCAGCGGGCAACGTAAGATTGTGGACAATCTTCAGGTATTTATCCAGGCGGCCCGTCAGCGGGGAGAAGCACTTGATCACGTTCTGCTGCACGGCCCCCCGGGCTTGGGTAAAACCACCCTTTCTCATATCATTGCCCATGAATTGGAGGCCGGCCTCAAAATGAGCAGTGGCCCTGTGTTGGAAAAGCCTGGCGATTTGGCGGGGTTGCTCACCAATTTAGAGCCCGGCGACGTGCTTTTCATTGATGAAATCCACCGGTTGAACACCGTCATTGAGGAGTATTTATACTCAGCAATGGAAGACTACCGCATTGACATCATGATAGACTCCGGCCCCAATGCCAGAAGTATACAGATTACCCTCAATCCATTCACGCTTATTGGAGCTACTACTAGGATGGGATTGCTTACCTCTCCGCTGCGTGCCCGATTTGGCATCAATTGTCATTTAGATTACTACGATGTGCCCACTTTGGAGGGTATTTTGCATCGTTCGGCCTCCATTTTGAATATTCCAATCAGTGGAGAAGGCGCCAATGAAATAGCCCGTCGGAGTCGTGGCACGCCGCGTATTGCGAATGCATTGCTTCGGCGCATACGAGATTTTGCCCAGATCAAAGGCGATGGCAGCGTGAACCAAGAAATAGCGCGGTACGGACTGGCTGCTCTTGATGTGGACGAGGCTGGATTAGACGAGATGGATATCCGTATATTAAATTGTATCGTTCACAAGTTCAAGGGTGGCCCGGTTGGGCTGACAACCATTGCCACAGCGGTGGGGGAGGAGTCTGGCACCATTGAAGAGGTACACGAGCCCTTTCTGATCATGGAAGGCTTTATTCAGCGCACGCCGCGGGGGCGAACCGCAACAGACAAGGCGTACCGTCACATTGGAGCGGTGCCCCCAAGACGAGAAGGCACCTTGTTTTAGTGCTGTCAAGCGCTGACGAAAGATTTTTTATTTGCCCTGAAAGATAGCTTTTCGTTTTTCCACGAAGGCTGCAGCCCCTTCTCTAAAATCTTGGGTGGCGCAACATTCACCGAAGGCGTTTACCTCTTCAATAAATCCGTCGGTTTCGACCGCAAAAAAAGCATTGACTGTTTTGATGATCCGGGAGATGGCAAAGGGTGCTTTGAGGGCTATTTTTTCAATTAATTCTTTTGCTTTTACCACCTCTTCACCAGGGGGGACCACACAATTCACCAGTCCGAGTTGCAGTGCTTCATGGGCGCCGATCATATCAGCGGTCATCAGCAATTCCATCGCTTTTGTTTTGCCCACGTATTGAATCAGTCGTTGTGTGCCCCCGTACCCCGGGATAAGGCCTAGGTTCACCTCAGGCTGTCCGAACCGCGCTTTTTCGCCGGCTACCCGGAGGTGGCATGCCATGGCCAATTCGCACCCTCCGCCGAGGGCAAAACCGTTGACGGCTGCGACGACGGGTTTTTTAAAGTGTTCAATGAGAAAAAAAACATCTTGTCCCCGTTGAGCGAGTTCTTTGCCTTGCAGGGGGGTCAGTCCTTGAAATTCGGTGATGTCGGCACCTGCTACGAATGCTTTTTCTCCGGCGCCGGTGATGACCACCCCTTTCAGTCCAACCATTTCGGGCGCTGCGGTGTCAAAAAAGTGCTCTAATTCGGATATTGTCCGGCTATTCAGCGCATTCAGCGCTTTTTCGCGGCTGATGGTAACAGTGGCAATTCCTTCTGAAAAATCAAGGTGTAGGTTTGCGTAATCCATGGTAAGGAGCTAGTTTTTGAGTAGTACGTGATGGTTGTTTCAGTCAAATTTCAGCACCTCAATTTCTTCCATTTTCCACTGTACAAACCTGTCGAGGTGGTAGTGTTGGAGTCTATTGTGATAGAAGTAAAGGACCCTGAAATTGGTAGAGATTATGTTGCCGTCTTTGTTAAAGACCAGCGGTTTTTCGGTGTGAAAAATGCCCAGATTTTGGATCCCGTTTTTTAGTATGGATGGTGCATCGAGGAAAATTTCGGGGTCTAGGCGAATTTTCTCTTGTTTTTCCAATAAAAATAACCGTGTTTGGAGCTGTTCGATGATTTCTTTGATGGCTTTCCTCGGAAAGATGTACTCGTCTTGGGGCAGACGAAGAATGCCAAAAATATCCAATTTCGGATTTTCATGGCGCAACATTTCAAAGACGGCATAGGCCACTAAATGGCTACTGAGGACTACATTTTCGGCGAGATATCGTTCTTCGATACGGGCCGCCAGAATTTTGGTATATTCTTCTTCCCGTTGTCGATCTTCATTGACTTGGTTTTGAGAGATAAAGTATTCTCGGATGTCCAGTTCGTTCTGGTTTTTGTCGAAACTACGCCCTTGGGCATCCACGAAATTGCCCAGTACATCCAATGGTTTTCCGATGCTGAGGGTAATATCGCTGGTGGTTGAAAAAAAGCGCCAAATAAATCGGAGCCAAGCCCGGACGCTTGTTCCTTCATCTTTCAGGCGTATGTAATTTTCTTTTCCGGTAAATTTCAGGTGTTGTTCAATGAGGAAAGGCGCCTCCAACACGGAGTTATAACAAATAACCATTGGTACCATGAATACCTTTTTACCGGTATTTTCTTGGGCCATGGATCGCTGTGCTTCTACGGCTGTTCCGAGGAGCCCCAGTTTTACGGAGCTTTCAATTTCTCCCGACCGCGACCGCGTACCACCGGGAAAAAACAGGCTGTTGACGCCCCGTTGAATACTGAGCCGACTCATCGTTTTGAGTGTCTCGAGGTAAATAGGATTCTTCTTTCTGCGGTCAACGCGGTAGGCGCCCAGCCGGTTCATGTAATAAGCTGCCGGGCCAAAATTGTACAAATTTAGGCCGGCGCCATAGGAGAAAGAGGGGAGTCCCATCATTTGATCCATTGCATAACCGACGAGAATGGAGTCGAGGTTGCTGCTGTGGGTAGGAAGCATCACTACCGTCCCGTGGTTAAAAAGTTCCCGGATGGTATCTACGTCCCCCACGATGTTCAAGCGTTCGTAGAGGTGCCTTCTGCCCCGGAACATGGCGCGCAGGCTTTTACCGACCGCGGCATTGAACAGTCGGTTAAAAAAAGCTGTCAAAAAACTTTGGGCGAAGCGAAAGGTTGGAATTTGAAAAGTTCCTACAATTTCCTCGGAGTACCGGTGAATGATTTTCTGTAAAATCTCCTCATTGACGGCCTGTGCTTCAATGTTATCACGGTCGAGCGATTTTTTAATCAGTTTTTTACTGATTCGATTCCAAAAACCGCGTTCGTTGGGTGGGTCCACTTTCCAAGGAGATTCTTTGATGCGGATACGCTCTTGGTAAATGGTTTTCACCAGCATATCAGAGAGGTCCTTTCGGTGCCGTCCAAGTATCCGTTTGAAGGTATCTATGTCAATTTGCCGGACAAACGCTGGGCGATCCTTGCTTAACAGGTATATCGGCCATTCGTCGATGCGCTCAATGATGCGCGGGTATATTTTAACTTCTTTTTTCAACAGCAGGGTGGTGTGTGGCGAAAGTAGCAACTTAACAGAAACCATTCAGCATTGGAGCCTGTGAAGTTACAAATGGGCAGTAACAAACTGTACAAAAGTATGGTAATAAGCATCTTGCTCTTCAAAACGGTGGGCACTTTTCTCAAAGATGATCTTCTGTTTGTCGGAAGCGCCTATGTGCGCAAGGAAATCGTCACCAAGGCCTTGGGGACAAACAAAATCCAGTTTTCCAAAGCAAACCAATACAGGTGTGGTAACTTTTTTCAGCTCGTCGGAGAATTTTATCTGGTTGAGGCTGTGATTAAAACGCCTGTCTGCCGCATTGGTACGGCCCAACAAGTAGCTGGTGATGGGTAGGTTTTCGCAAAAGATAGCATCTTGAATGACCGTATGGTGGTACGGCTCTAGCCCCTCAATGATTTTTTGTGCTTCCCAGCCATATTGGTTGAGCAGGAGCGACTGGTGGCTGCTAAAAGGCCCCGGTGGGTTATTCACACAATACTCGACAATTGGTTTCCACTTTTCAGCATTGAGGTTAGCGGCAAGGTGTTCATTTCCAACCCGTAGCAGCATTTCGTGTGTAAGGCTGTCATTGAGTTGGTAGTTGTGGGAAGCATCTATGAACAGCCATCCCCGGATCATATCTTGGTTGTTGCCATTTGTCATAAAGGAAGACGCCACCATACCACCGAAACTTTTCGAAAGGATAAATAATTTTATGTCCGCACCATATCGGAACTGCAACAACTTCAATACAGCGGAAAGGTCATTGCCATATTCTTCCAATTGGAAAACGCCGGCACTGACATTTCCTTGAGATGCCCCGGCATTGCGTTGGTCATAATACACCACCGCCATTTCTTTTTCCACTATATGAGCCATTCCAACCGTTTGGTACACATAGCTGCTAGACCCTGGTCCACCGTGGATGATGACCATAAAAACCTTGCTGGCGGTGTTTCCGCGCACCAAAATTCGTAGGGATGCATCGGCACGTTTCAGATAAAAAGTATCGTCTGCATGCTCGCTGATGGTAATTTGTTCCTTTTGGCATGCGGCGACCCCTAGGAGGCAAAAAGAGAGGGCGAGGAGGATATGTCTCATGGTTTTTTGTTTTTCAATTTCGAAACCACCTTCAATCGGGTTGATAAAAAACGTTTGGGTTGCCACACAACCCCCAATTCTACCGTCGGACGGGGGTAAACAATGTTGATACTTGGGAACATTGTCAGCAGGCTGGTTCGAAAATAGAGGGCAGACTTGTGACGAAAAGCATATCCAACACCTCCTCCCAGCGCAACAACAGCATAGTTGTAACCCGCCAGATGTACTTTTCGAAGTTTCCCGGAGTTGTCAACCACGTATGTTTCACCCCCTAAAAAAGTACGACTATACCCAAATGCTGGAGAAAACTCCGTAAAAAACCCTTTGGCGTGCAACTTTCTGGTTTGCCAACCCACCAATATAAACACGTTGTCGTGAAAACTGGGGTGGTGGTAGTACCCAATTTCAGCCGTTAGGAAACGTTTTTTAGAAACATTTCGAAACACGTTGTTTTTTAAGACAGAGATTAGGTTGGTTTGCCGTACGGGAAACTCAACGCCACAGCGAATCCCGGGATAGAGCATCGAGCCGTTGTAGGCAATTTTCACGTTGGAAGAAACCATCGTACGCACGACAGACGCATCCTGCGCCACCGAAGATACTGCCCAAAGACCAGCACATAAAATGAAGGCAATTCGTTTCATTTCTATATCCACCCTGACCTAAGTCAAAATACACGATGTTCACGGAGTACACTTTTTGTGACTTTTGAATACGGCTGCCCTTCGGCGATATGCTCCACACTAACCTTTGCCGTTCGATAGGAAGCCTCCCAAGATATCGAAGTTGGCTTTATTACGGAGCAGCCGCTTCATCGCCCAGTCGAACCAAACTAATTTTTTTGCTATTGGTGTTAAACCCCAGTACAAAAATACATTAAAAGTTGTGATTTGACAACTTTTTCCATAGTACAAGCTGCTTTTCGCCCTGTTTTCCGTTGTCAACAAGCCTTCCAGGTGCCGTCTGAGAGCAACCATTATAACCTTTGAAGGAGCACTTTAACGTACGCCAAGCGGTATCTCTTCCTATCGTGTACAAACACGCTAACAAGTGACAGTACAACAAAATTTTAGGCCACGTTTCAGTGATTTTCAGACAAAAAACATGAATTATACATTGAAACGGAAGTGCATCAAGTCACCATCAGTCACGACATATTCTTTTCCTTCTACGGACATTTTGCCGGCTTCCTTTACTTTTGCTTCTGATCCGAGGGTTACAAAATCCAAGTATTTGATGACCTCGGCGCGGATGAATCCTTTTTCAAAATCAGAGTGGATCACCCCGGCGGCTTCAGGGGCTTTTGCGCCCCGTCGGACGGTCCATGCGCGTACTTCTTTCACGCCGGCGGTGAAATAGGTGATCAAATTCAGTAGTTTATACGCTGATTGGATGAGTCTGTTTACGCCGGGCTCTGTGAGACCCATCATTTCTAAATATTCGACCCGTTCTTCCATCGTTTCCATTTCAGCAATTTGCGCTTCAATACCGGCGCAAATCATGATGACCTCAGCGCCTTCAGCGGCAACCGATTGCTGAAATTTTTCGGTGTGGTGGTTGCCTTTTTCGATGGCTTCTTCGTTCACGTTGCAAACGTAGAGCACCGGTTTGGCGGTGAGCAGGGCCAGATCGCGGGTCACCAGCAATCGGGCATCGTCGTCCATACCGGCGAGGAGTTCTCGTACGACACGGCCACTTTCTAGGTGCGCTTTCACTTTGGTAAGTGTTTCAAGCGCTTTGATATCATCTTTGCTGCCCATTCTGGCTGCTCTGGAGACTTTATCCATGCGTTTTTCGACGGTATCGAGGTCTTTCAAGCCCAGTTCAAGGTCAATAATTTCCTTGTCACTCACAGGGTCAATCTTACCGTCCACGTGCACGATATTGTCGTCGTCGAAACAGCGCACCACGTGCACGATGGCATCAACTTCCCGGATATTGGCTAGAAATTGATTCCCCAGGCCTTCCCCTTTGCTGGCGCCTTTGATCAGCCCGGCGATGTCCACAATTTCAACCGTGGTAGGTTGGGTGTTCTGAGGGTTTACAATTTCCGTTAGTTTGTCGAGACGAACATCCGGTACGGTGATGATGCCGACATTGGGGTCTTTGGTGGCGAAAGGGTAGTTGGCTGCCAGGGCTTTTGCATTGGTCAGCGCATTGAATAGGGTAGATTTTCCGACGTTGGGCAGGCCAACAATTCCGCATTGAAGTGGCATTTTGCTATAGGAGGTTGCTGCAGTTTGGCTCGATTCTGTGTTGTCCGGGTATTTTCTGAAAAAAAACCTTGAGAACCGACTTGTTTCTGCCAGACCAGTTAATAAAGATGAAAAAATATTGCGCTTTGAGGTTGAAAACGGCCGCAAAGGTAACCAAATGGCGTGTTAATTTAGGGTCGGATGAAGAATCGCGTGTTTTTTGCCATACTTTTCGAAATACCGGTGAAACCTTCCCTCGATGTGTGCGTTTAACCCTTAAATATACCTTTTTAATATGAATCAATTGGCACATTGTTTCCTTTCACTGGATGACGTGGAGGTAATTGTCGGCAACTTTATGGGTGATTTTGTGAAAGGCCACACGTGGCAACAGTATCCTGTTGGTATTCAGAGGGGAATACTTTTACACAGGGCGATTGATTCATTCACCGACAATCACCCCGTCACAGCGTTAAGCGTGCAGCGTATCAGGCCTTTTGCCGGTCGTTACTCCCCTCCGTTTGTTGATATTTTATACGACCATTTGCTCGCCGTCCATTGGGAAAAATACACGCTTGAGACTTTTGACACCTTTGCTGACAGGATGTACGCGGCATTAGAAAGTCGCGCAGATGACATGCCCGAGGTATTGCGGGCTCGATTGCCAAGGATGCTGACGGGCAGGTTTTTACATGGTTATACCCACCGAGCGGGGCTAGAGTGGGTGTTGGAAAAATTTAGTTTGCGTTTGGCCGGAAACTTTGATTCTAGAGGACTTAG
>JBIPOY010000119.1:0-8881 GCA_044378705.1 Saprospiraceae bacterium | reverse complement strand
CAACTTCTTCCGTGCCCAAAACCCCAATCGTCTTACTACGTGTTGACGTTATTGTAACATCAGCCACAAACCTCCGCCTATAAATCTCTCACACCAAATAAAAAAGGCCCAAATAGTTGTCATATTTAAATTTGACAAAACTTTGGTCAAACTCATACAAGAACTCATACATTTTGACCCTCAAAAGACTGCTTTTTCAAAATACCCAAATTGAAAAAGGATGGCTTGCTCGCTTTTTTTATTCCACGTTACCAACGAAAACCACTTCCTCCTTTCCAAAATACCAAAAAAGCGTGTCATGCTGAGCCTTGACGTTATCCCCTTGGGCCAAGAAGAAAGCGATCCTTGATTGCGCTCGGCTTTTTGCAGGACGTAAAAGCTCGGCTAGATCCTTCTCCTTTTGTAACTGGTTAGGTGGCACGCTGTCTGGCCCACCCCATTACTTTTATTTGTGTACAATTTCCTACCAAAAAGACTTTTTTCGTCTGTTTTTGTACGATTTTCTCCAAAAGAGTGGCTGCAAGCGCTGAGCACCGACGGTAGCTTTGCCCGAGTTATTGATACATACCAGTTAAAACTTTTTTCCCATCATGAAATCTAAAGTCTTATTTCTCATTTTCGCCTTTCTGGCAACGGTCTATGAAATACAGGCCCAGGCTACCCTCAGTTTGCAAGGAACCATTCGAAACTCAACCGGTGCGGCAGTTTCAGACGGCACCTATACTATGACCTTCAAATTGTACACCGTTGAAAGTGGTGGCACAGCCGTGTGGTCAGAGACCCAGCAAAATATAAACGTACTGGGTGGGGTATACAGCGCGTTATTGGGCGCAACGGAACCGCTCAACGCTGCATTTAATGTGCCATATTTTGTTGGAATCACCGTCGGTAGTGGCTCAGAATTAATCCCTAGATTCGGACTCACCAGCGCACCCTACGCACTATCGCTGATCGGTCAAAGCAATATCTTCCCTTCAACAGGTTCTGTTGGTATCGGTACCAAAACACCCGACTCCGACGCTCAACTCCACGTGAAAAACATTGCCGGAACCGGTAGTGTAACAGTGGAAGGCACCGATGGCGCACAAATCGTGTTTAAAAAAGGCAACAACACCGCTGCCATCACCTACGATGGTGACAAAATCAATATCGACAATTTCAATCCGGTGTTCGAGGAAGGAATCAAACTACCTCCCAACAAGTCCCTACTTTACAATGGTGTAGCAGACTGGCGCATCGTGGATACCGACGACTTTGAAACAGGAACAGACGGATGGATATGCCATACAATATGGAACAGTACCACCACAGCAACATTTGAACGTTTCACGCCAAATACACCCTTTAGTAAAGGTTATATTCTGCGGCCGAATCAGGCACCTAAGTCCTGCCTCAAAAAGGAAATTGACCTGACCGGAATACCGCATACCATGGTAAAGGTGGTGTTTACATATCATTTTTTTGACACGTGGGAAAACTGGGATATTGGTGCAGGGGGAGAAACTTTAGGTGCATTTGCCTTCGGAGCTTTTGCCTCCCAAGTGAATCCATATACTACCCCGGCACAATCGGACGGTTTCTTTCAAATTGGTTGGCGCAAATGCCCTGTATATAATTCCGACTATTCTGGTTACTGCACTACCAGTATCAACAGTTGGGACTTTAATGCCCGTGGTTCTATGGTAGCACAGACATCGCTGGATAAATTATGGATATTTTTTAGTTCAAACCTAAATGAAGATCCTTCAAACGAGAGTTTCGGCATCAGCAACATCGAAATCTGGGTCAGGTAACGCCGGTTGCCAATCATCAAACAGCATTTTAAACAGACTGAAACAATGAAGCATATTTTTATATTCCTTTCCATCTTTTTTACCGGCTTGTGTGCCTTGTACGGACAGGCATCGTTGGGCATACAGGGGTCTGTCCAGAATTCATCCGGCATCCCGGTGAATAACGGGACATACAGTATGACTTTCCGGTTGTACGAAACCGAAACAGGCGGTACCACGATTTGGTCGGAAACACAGCCATCGGTGGCGATCATCGGTGGTTTGTACAGCATTTCCCTGGGTTCGGTGAACCCTCTGACTGCCTCTTTCAGTAAAATTTATTACCTCGGTGTGTCTGTTGGTACAGGCGACGAACTGATCCCGCGTGCGCGACTGACTTCCTCTCCTTATGCCATGTCGCTCTTTGGAGAAACCAATCTATTTCCCGCAGGCGGAGCGGTGGGCGTGGGCACGGTGAATCCCCGGTCGGGTACCCAATTACATGTGACAAACACAGATGGAACAGGACGCTTGATGATTGAAGGCAGCAACGAAGCCACACTTCGGCTGAAACAAGGCTCCAATTCCTCAGATATTACGTTCGATGGAAACAATATTAGCATTGCCAACATATACATCACCCTGTCAGACGACCTGAATCTCCCCCCCGGAACCACGGTCAAATACAACGGATTGCCCGGATGGAGGCTCATTGACCGCGACGATTTTGAATCGGGTGAAGAGGAATGGTATTGTGTGAACGAATGGGGCAACAACACTACGTCCCGGACATTCCAGCGATTTACCCCCAACACCCCTTTCAGTCAGGGCTATATCCTTCGGCCCAATCAGGAAGGGAATGACGTACTGAAGAAGAAATTTGACCTAACCGGGATACCTCATACACGGATCAGGGTCGTATTCACTTTTCATTTTTTTGATTCTTGGTCTTTCAGGGAGACCGGTTGGGCTGGGTTTGCCTCACAACTCAATCCATATACCGCTACGTCGCAGTCAAATGGCTATATGCAAGTTGGCTGGACAGGAGAGCACCCGGTTAGTTTTGATTTTGACGGAGCAGGTTACGTCAACTTTGTTAGCGGCTTTGCCGAATGTAACGCACGTGGTGACATGATTGCCCAACATTCCGGCAACGATTTCTGGCTACTTTTTGGTTCAACTCTAAACGAAGCTTCTTCAAACGAGAGTTACGGCATCAGCAATATTGAAATCTGGGTTCAATAACACAACAACACAAACACAAGACATGAAACATATCAGACTCTTTTCAATATTGGGGCTTTTACTGTGCTCGTACGCGCAGGTACTGGCCCAAGCAAATCTTAGTATTCAGGGCACCATTCAGCGTGCCTCCGGGGCCAATCTCGATGATGGCGACTACGCCATGACTTTTCGCTTGTACGAATCTGCCACCGGCGGTACCGTGGTATGGTCAGAAACACAGGATGCCGTAGAAATACTCGGCGGGGTGTACGGCACCCTACTTGGGAAATCCAACCCACTCACTGCTGCGTTCGACAAGACATACTATCTCGGTGTTTCTGTGAACAATGGAGCCGAGATGGTACCCCGAATTCAATTGACGGCCTCCCCCTACTCTCTTTCCCTAATCGGTCAGACGAATATTTTCCCTTCTACCGGCTCGGTGGGTACCGGAACCATTGAACCGGATCCAACCGTACAACTCCACGTTAAAAAAGAGACCGGTACCGGCCGCTTGTTGATCGAAGGTACCACAGCAGACACATTGGTGCTAAAAAAGGGAGCGAATACCGCCACAATCTCCTATGATGGGAATAAAATCACGATTTCCAGCCTAAACCTAGTGATCACAGGTGATGCCAGTCTTCCCGCCGGAACAACGGTGGAATACAACAACCTGAAAGACTGGCGTCTGGTGGATGTGGATGATTTTAGTACTGGAAATGACGAGTGGATTTGTACCAAGGGCGTTAACATCAGTGCTGCTTATGCATCCAGTACTGCTTCTACAATACAGCGATTTACCCCCGCCACTCCCTTTAGCAATGGATACATACTCCGTCCATCGATCAATGGTAATGATGCCCTTAAAAAACAATATGACCTTACCGGTATTCCCCATACCATGATCAAAGTTGTGTTTACGTACCACTTTTTTGACTCCTGGGATCGGAATACCTGGGAACATGCGTTTGCCGGATTCGCTACCACCAATGCCCCCATTGCTCTCAATCAAAACGGCACATTTCAAGTTGGATGGAAAACACTACGGGGAGAGAACCTGATAAATGGTGCCGGATATGTAGCATTCTTTACACCAGCTTCGGGCGAAGAATGGTACGCCTTCGACAACAACGTCCGGGAGGAGATGGTGGCACAGTGCACCGACGATCAGTTCTGGGTCATTTTTTCGGCCTACCTAAATGGAGCATCCACCGATGAAAGTTTTGGCATCAGCGATATCCAGATTTGGGTAAAATAATCATCCACTTTCAATCAGATTGCACACAAGATGAGAAAAATATATATATTTTTGATGCTGCTGCTGTCCCTGACGAGCGCTCAGTCAGTATGGTCGCAGTCGAGCCCGAACTGCGAAACCGCCTCCGATGATGATTATCTTTACGGACGCGCTTTCTTCAATTTCGGCAGTGTCACCAAATCGCTCAACACCAAAATGCGCCTCACCGCTACGGTAGGTCAGCCGGTCGTGGGTGGTTATTATGGGCCCGGATCCCAGGGAACTTACGGTTTTTGGTCTAGTTTTCTGCTTCCCCCGGCTGCACCTATTGTGATGGCCAGCGAGGGTGATTTGGAAGACAGGGTACAGGTGGACTGGACACCTGACCCACTCTCTCCGGCAGCCAACAATTACAAAATTTACAGGAATGGCTCTTTGCTCTCCACGGTAGACGGTGAAACGTTTTCGTTCCTTGACTTCAACGTACTGTCGGGCAAATTTTATACCTACGAGGTGGCGGGTGTAAACTCATTCGGCGAAGGATTCCGCAGCCCTGCTCTCGGCTTCCTCAACCCGAACGGCAGTATCACCGGTCAAGTGAAAACCTTCAGCAACAATCCGGTGCCCGGCGCTATTGTGAAGCTAGAGCCTACCTTCGGCGCTGCAATCAGTTTCGACGGAAACGCCATGGCATTTTCTGAATACAGCACTTTTTTTCCCACCGACGGGTTCACGCTGTCTTGCTGGGTGAAACTGGAAGCCACGAATGACGCAACCGCGATTTTCGACTTCGGCAGTGTCTCCTCGCAAAACTGGTGGCTTCACACCCTACCCGCAGCTTCAGGGAAAGGTATTCGCTTTGGGGTCGGCAAAGGATCAGGACAGTCAACCACGCTTGATTATCTGTTTCCGAGCGCTTCAGCCGATGAATGGCACTATGTAGCCGCGTCGTATAACGGATCCTCTGTGCTGTTGTATGTGGATGGGGAGCTCATTGAAACAGCGGTCACGACCATAGCGAGAGGCTCTGTTCCGCTTTTTCTGGGACAGAAAGGAGACGGAAACGGCCATTATACCGGCAAACTGGACGAGTTGCGCTTTTTCAACCGCCAACTCCCCCAGACGGAACTCCAGATGCTCATGAACCAGACTGCGAGTGCAGAAACCCCCGGCCTCGTTTCTTACTGGAAATTCGACGAGGGTGTGGGTACTAAGGCGTTCAATATTTCTGTTAACAAAATTAAACTGTACTTCTGCGGCGCCTCTTGGACGAGCGATAAACCCGCTGTCGTAAATGCCGGTGTCACCGATGAAACCGGTTTTTACAAGATTGAAGGCATCAACTACGGAGCAGGCGGTACTTTCACTGCCCGGCCGAGCAAGAACTTTTATTTTAACCAGTCGCTGGAATTTAATGCAGCCAATGAAGGTTACGCTGACCTGACCCATTTCGGGCTTATTGACAGCTCTTCAGTCACGATTACATTAAAAGCATTCGATTTTAGCGGAAAACAGGCGATCCTGAGCAAAGCCGATGCCGTAGGCGCCAATCAGTTCATGCTTTGCCTGAATGCGAGTATGCTCGAATTGGTTGTGGGAAATACAACAGAAACCCTTGGCTCCCTTGGGATGGGCTTTCGTTCCGTGGCACTCACACTCCGCAGGGATGGAAGCACCCTGTACGTCAAGTCGTATCTGGATGGTATCCTGCTGTCCGAAAAGACTTTTGCAGCGCCATCCTGGACCGGGTTGCCTTGGAAACTGGGCGCGCGGGCCGATGGCAGCTCCGGACATGCAGATTACTTCACGGGATTGATAGACGAGGCAGCTTTTTTCAAAGGATTACTGCCTTTATCCAATATCCAGACATACGTAAACATCGGAACGGATGAATCTAACCCTAATTTAAGCGTTTACTTCAACCTGAATGAGGGTACCGGCGAATCTATAAAAGATATGGGCACCGAACTGACAGGCGCCGGAACCGTTCACGGCGCACTGTGGAGTACGGTGGCATCCATCACCAATATACTTCCACACGAATTTACACCTTTCTCTCGATTGGTGAGCCTCAACCCAAGTAATACCAGCGCTGATCAGGTGGATTTCACAGATCAGAGCACCATTCCGGTGAGTGGGTATGTTCGTTTTGAAAACACCAACTGCTTCCAGAAAAAAGTGGAAATTCTTGTCAATGGCAAATCCAATATTCCACAGATTTACACAGACGCAAACGGGAAATACTCCGTTGATTTTGAACCTGGAGCCAGTGTTACACTCTCTCCGAAATATGAAGATCACGCGTTTTATCCACCAACTTGGGAAATAAATAATTTGTCAACGCCTGTCTCCGGTATCCTGTTCCGCAACCAGACAAAACGTACTATTTCGGGCCAGATGGCCGGCAACCCCACCTGTCGCAAGTCAATTATTCCCGATGGCGCTATTGTAAAGGTCAAAGTGGCAACACTGAATGGCTGCTTCGAAAAAGTAATTCAACTGGAAGAAGCGAATGGGAAATTCAAATTTGAAGGTATTCCCCCCGATTCAGTAACGGTGACTGTTATTGAACACTCCAATCCGATTATTTATACCGTTTTCCAAAACAAAGGTGGCTACACAATAGACTTGAAGACAAAGAACGACACGGTTGATTTCATCTACCTGGCACCGCCGGAAGTGGAAATGTCGCCCCTGACAGCCAACCTGTGCGGATCACCCATGCTGGGGCAAGCCGATCCGGAGCAAACCACCATCAAGGTGTATGAATCGTACGACGGTGGTCGCTGCTACCTCGACAGCGCCATGCTGACGATCAACAACGATATCGCCGACCTGTCGCAGTTCGACACACTCATGTCGGGCGGTCAGCTTAAATACAAGTTCAAGGCCGGAGGGCCCATTATCGTAAGCCCATATCTGAAAACACTGCAGGTAACAGCCGAAGCACACGACGAGCTCGCCACGGCCACTTTGACTACCGTTGTGCTCGGAAAACGCCCGCGCCAAAGCACATTTGCCTCCACTTCACCATCTATTCCGACAATGATTCTGAGGGATCCGCCCGGCGATGCAAGTTTTGCTTTCATGGAAAAAGGTGCTACAACCTGTCAGACTTGGTCATACTCCGCTGCCTATGGAGGCGGTATTGATACAGAAGTTTCACTGTCACTGGGTGCCGATCTGACCACAAGTGTTGGTCTGGGCGCTGAAGTAGAACTTGAGATTGAGACAACAGCCGATTTCGCTTTCTCAACTTCGTCCAGTTTTACCAATCTGACCACCAACGAATCCGAAACTTGCCTGACTACCACTCAGGTAATATCCACCGGAGACAATGATATGATTGTTGGCAGCCAAATGGGCGGCGATGTGTACATGGGTGGCGCCGTCAACTACATTTTCGGGATCACAGATGAATTACTTTGGGATACTGCTGCCTGCAGCTACTTTCTTAGCAAAGGTTTGTATGTATTCCCCGATGGTTTTGCCACCACGTTTATTTACTCCGAATACCAGATTCAAAATACGGTTATACCCAATCTGATCTCCATCGGCGATCAGAAAAGCGCCGATCGCTGGCAGGAAATCATTGATCTGAACAATAGACTGAAAAGTGAGGCTGTATTTTCCAAAAACCTGTCGTTCGACGCAGGTGTCGTCTATGAAGAATCTGAAAGCACCGAACTCGTCAAGGCTATTACCAATGAGTGGGAAGTGGAATTCAGTAGCTCTTTTTCTCAAGAATATGGCGTAGAAGTGAATGGTATTGGCTTGAGCGCCGGTATCACGATGAGCTTGAATACGACACAAAATGTAAGTTCTACCAATACACAGACTCAATCCAGAACGGTGGGTTTCGCGCTTTCTGACGATGATATCGGCGATAATTTTACCATCAACGTGAAAAAAGACCGCGCCTACGGCACACCGGTATTCGATCTTGTGAGTGGCCAGTCTCAATGCCCCCACGAGCCCAATACGCAGCCCCGCGAAGGCGTTGCGCTTTCTGCCGACAAACAGGTGGCTGTAAATGTGCCCATGAATGATGCAGCAGTATTCAAACTGTACCTGGGTAATACCAGCCAGTCGGAAGAAACAAAATTGTATACACTGGAGGGGCTGCAAGAAAACAACCCCGATGGTGCTATTATTCGCATCAACGGCCAACCTTCGGTGACTGTGAGCGTTCCATTCGGCCAAAGTGTAGAGGTTACCATGACCGTAGCCAGGGGACCAATCGCTTTCACTTATGAGGATCTCTTGGTCGGATACTGGTCTGACTGCGAAATTGAACGCGCTGATGCACTGGGTATTGACCCCCCTGAAGGATTCTACAAAGAGCTGAGTTTTGACGTCTTTTTCCTAGAGCCTTGCAGCCCGATTGACATCGGCTTTCCGTTGCAAAACTGGGTGTTGACACCCGGCGCGGGCAACACCTTGTTCATCACGCTCAACGAGTACAACCGATATGACGCAGATTTGGAACTGATCCGCGTACAATACCGCCGCAAACAAGGCGACGGCGCATGGATTAACATCGTAGATGTGCCCAAAGCACAACTCACCAACGATGTCTTCAAAATTGTGCAGTGGAATACCCAGGGCCTCCAAGATGGCGAATATGAAATTCGAGCGGTTACGC
>JBIPOY010000004.1:0-25496 GCA_044378705.1 Saprospiraceae bacterium | reverse complement strand
TCTGATGGACATGATGTCTCGCAAGGCGATTCGCATGGATGCCATCCAGCGTGTTGTGCTGGACGAGGCCGATGAAATGCTCAACATGGGCTTCAAAGAGGCCATTGACTTCATCCTTGCGGCTGCTACAGATCGAAAATCTATTTGGCTATTTTCGGCGACCATGCCCAATGAGGTGCGCAGTATCGCCGCCAATTACATGGAGAAGCCCCGCGAACTGACCGTTGGTGGGAAGAACCAGACCAATGCCAATATTGAGCACCAATATTATGTATGCCGCCCCGATGATCGCTACGCAGCGTTGAAGCGTGTTGTGGATGCCAATCCGGGTATTTATGCGCTTATTTTCTGCCGTACCCGTGCCGAAACCAAGGAGGTCGCGGAGCAAATGATCCGCGATGGCTACAATTCTGATGCCCTTCACGGCGACCTCGGACAGAGTGACCGCGACCGCGTTATGCAGCGATTCCGCGAAAACAACCTTCAACTCCTCATCGCCACCGATGTGGCGGCCCGCGGCCTAGACGTGAGCAATATCAGCCACGTCATCAATTACGGGTTGCCGGATGAAATTGAAGTCTATACGCACCGCTCGGGCCGTACCGGACGTGCCGGAAAAACCGGCGTCAGTATCACCATTATTACGCCTAAATTTGAGGATCGTATCGCCCAGATTGAGCGCAAAACGAAAGCGAAAGTCACCAAATTATCATTGCCAACCGGTATGGAAGTGTGTGAGCAACAGTTGTTTCACATCATCCGCGGTATCCATGAGCAAGAGGTGCACTACGCTGAAATTGAGCCTTTCATGGAAAAAATCCAAGATGAGTTGAAAGACCTCACGAAAGAAGAGCTGATCAAGCGTTTCGCCAGTGTGGAGTTCAATCGATTCCTTTCTTACTATCGCAATGCTCCGGATATCAATGTGTATCCTCGGGGCGACAAACGGGGCATCCGTCCGCAGAGTACGGGTGTTTCCAGCGGACAAATGCAGCGTCTTTTCGTCAATGTCGGCGAAATGGATGGTGTTGGCAAGAAAGAGTTTATACAATTGCTTTCCCGCAATTTTGGGGTACCCTCCTCCGGTATTGGCCATATTGATATGAACCGGGCTTATATGCACTTTGATCTCGACAACGCTTATATCACGGTTGTACGCCAGGGGCTTTCTGAATTTACCATCAATGGCCGCCGCATTCGTGTGGACGATGCTTCTGCATTGAACGATAAGAGCCGCAAGAAAGAAGACCAAGTCTTCGATAAGTGGGAGAAAAAAGGCAGTCGCGGCGGAGCTAAGAAGCGCTGGTAGTCTTTCCTTTGGTTGAGTTGAATGGCCTTTCCAGTGCCTCGCTTGTTGAATAAGCTATCAATGGCCTCGCCGATTGTAATTTATTGAACAAACCGGGCAGTCGGGGAAGGCCATTCTCCTATAACCCATAAAAAATGTAACGCCCCTACGTCGTTACTAAAAAATATAACATGTTTTTATACAACGTAACGGTAACCATCGACCTTGATGTGCATGAAGATTGGGTTGTTTGGATGCGCGAGGTCCACATTCCTGATGTGATGATAACGGGTATGTTTGTCTCTTATCGGCTGAGCAAGCTTGTAGGGCACGACCATACCGATGCTGAAATTTATACAACGCAATATCTTGTGAAAGATATGGCCCACTTGCTCCGTTACCAGGAGGAGTTTGCGCCGGATTTGCAACGCCAGCACCGGGATCGATTTGAAGGCAAATTTGCGGCTTTCAGAACCGTGATGGCAGTGGTGGATCACAACGAAAAATGGTAGTTTATGGAAGCCATTGCGCTCCTTGGGCCCACAAGCCGCAAATTGAGCGGTACCTTGGTGCTGGCTGGCTCTAAAAGCATCAGCAACCGGGCACTTATTGCGTGTGCCCTTGCCAAAGCCAACCCTGCTGATTGGCTTTCCAATCTTTCAATATCAGAAGACACCCAGACATTACAGTCATTGCTCTCCCATCGCGGCGACGTATTTGATGCAGGTGATGGGGGCACTACCTTTCGGTTTATGGCGGCTTATTTGGCCATTCAACCGGGGGTCCAAACCCTGACGGGCTCAGCGAGAATGTTGGAGCGCCCGATTCGTCCGCTTGTGGAGGCCTTGCGTTCTTTGGGTGCCAACGTACAATATCTTGGGGAGGAGGGCTTTCCCCCGCTGCTGCTGGGGGAGCCTGTTGTTTCAGCGGATGAAGTACCCCGTATTCGGATTGCCGCGGATGTCAGCAGTCAGTTTTTGTCGGCGTTGTTGCTGATTGCCCCTTATTTACCGCAGGGCCTGGAATTGTTGCCGGAGGGACCTTTGGTGTCGCGTTCCTATGTTGCCATGACGGTTGCCATGATGCGTTATTTTGGTGCAGAAGTGCGTTGGGAGGGTGAAAAGATACACGTATTACCGGGGGGATATATCCCTCGAGCGCTGTCGATTGAGGCCGATTGGTCGGGGGCATCGTATTGGTATGCGATGGCTGTTTTCGCCGATACAGTAGATTTGAGGCTGGTGGGCTTTAGGGCAGACAGTTGGCAGGGAGATGCTGTCTTGGTGGGTATGATGGAGCGATTGGGCATTGAGTCGCACTTTGAGTCCAATACATTGGTATTGAAAAAAAATGAAAAAAAGCCGGAGCCATTTTTTGAATGGGATTTTTTAGAATGTCCAGATATCGCCCAGACGTTGGCGGTTGTGTGCGGCGGGTTGGGTGTTGTGGGTGTTTTTTCCGGATTGGAAACGCTTCACAACAAAGAGACCGACAGGATAGCAGCCCTCAAAGTGGAACTGGGCAAGGTGGGTGTTTCGTTTGTCAAGCTTCCTGCCCACATGAACAAGCGTTCCCCCGGTAAAGCCTTTTATCAAGTGCAGGGGAAAGCTACATGGGATACGCCGCCTGTTTTTGCCACCCATGGCGATCACCGCATGGCGATGTCCTTTGCGGCCTTGTCTATGTTGGGCCCTGTTGTTGTGGAGTGCCCCCGGGTAGTATCAAAATCATATCCGCTTTTTTGGGAGCATCTCAGACAAGTCGGAGGGGGGGTAGAAAAAATGGCGTAAACAGGATTGAATGATCCTATTCACGCCATTTTTGATTGCGAATGAATGGTTTTGCTACCGGGAGTTAAACATCAATCCGGGCATATTTTGCATTGGCTTCGATGAATGCCCTACGGGGTGGCACCTCGTCTCCCATGAGCATTGCGAACATTCGATCTGCCTCGGCGGAATCATCAATGGTAGCAATTTTCAGGATGCGGGTCATGGGGTCCATGGTTGTTTCCCACAGTTGTTCGGCGTTCATTTCACCGAGGCCCTTGTATCGCTGTACTTTCACCGAGTCATCGTCTTCTTTGCCACCGGAGAAATCAAATTGGGCTTCTTTCCGTTGTTTATCATTCCAGCAATAGCGTTGATTTTTCCCTTTTCTGACAAGATAGAGGGGCGGTTGAGCGATATAGATGTGGCCATTTTCAATCAGTTCCCGCATATAACGGAAGAAGAAAGTTAGGATCAGGGTGGTGATGTGTGAGCCGTCTATGTCTGCATCACACATGATAACGATTTTGTGGTACCGGAGTTTTTCGATGTTGAGAATGCGGTGGCCTTCGTCGTTTTCAGAGATGCTGACCCCCAGGGCGGTGAACATATTTTTTATTTCCTCGTTTTCATAAATTTTGTGTTCGAGGGCTTTTTCGACGTTGAGAATTTTACCACGCAGCGGCAAAATGGCCTGAGTATGTCGGTCGCGGCCTTGTTTGGCGGTACCACCGGCGGAGTCTCCTTCTACGAGGAATATTTCACTGTCTTCCGGTTTTCTACTGGCGCAGTCGGCGAGTTTGCCGGGCAGGCCGCTGCCGGTGAGGACACCTTTGCGCTGCACCATTTCACGTGCTTTTCTGGCGGCATTTCGAGCCGTAGCGGCGAGCACCACTTTTTCGATGATTCGGCGGGCTTGGTTGGGGTTTTCCTCTAGGAATTGTTTGAGCGCATCGCCCACACAACGGGACACGATACCGGTCACTTCCGAGTTGCCGAGTTCACCTTTGGTTTGACCTTTGAACTGGGGTTCCTGCACTTTTACAGAAATAATGGCTGTTAGGCCTTCCATAAAGTCTTCCCCGGAGATTGGGAACGTAATTTTTTTAAAGAAACCGCCATCTTCTCCGTATTTTTTGAATTCCCTGGTCAAGGCGCGGCGGAAGCCACTGACGTGTGTGCCACCATCGCGGGTGCTGATGTTGTTGACGAAAGAGATTAGGTTTTCGGAATAGGAGGTATTGTACATCAAGGCCACCTCTACATCCACACTTTCTTCGTTGGTATGGATGTAGATGGGTGTTTCGATGAGTTTTTGTTTGGCTTCATCGATCCAGAGTACAAATTCCTGAAGGCCGCCTTCTGAGTAAAAAAGCTCAGTTTTGAAGCCGTTTTCCTCTTTTTCGCGCTCATCGACCAAGGACAGTCGTAGGCCTTTGTTCAGGAACGACAGTTCGCGCAGGCGGTGTGCCAGAATATCAAATTTATACTCGGACGTTTCAAAAATTTCAGGATCAGGCAGGAAGTTGATGGTGGTACCGCGGTCTTGGTCGGCGCCTATTTCGCGCACACTGTAAAGCGGTTTGCCTTGCTTGTACTCTTGTTCGAATATTTTGCCTTCACGGTGCACCTCGGCGCGGAGGTGAATGGAGAGCGCGTTCACGCAGGACACGCCAACGCCGTGTAGGCCACCGGAAACTTTGTAAGAGTCTTTGTCGAATTTGCCGCCTGCGTGCAGGACGGTGAGTACGACCTCCAGGGCTGACTTCTGGAGTTTTTCGTGCATACCGGTGGGGATACCACGGCCATTGTCTTTTACGGTAATGGAGTTGTCGGGGTGAATCGTGACCCAAATATCACTGCAGTGCCCTGCAAGGTGTTCGTCAATGGAATTGTCCACTACTTCCCAGACGAGGTGGTGTAGCCCTTTGATGTCGGTACTACCGATGTACATACCGGGGCGTTTCCGTACGGCTTCCAGCCCCTCTAGGGCGGTGATACTGCTGGCCCCGTAATCACTGGTATCGGGGCGTATGGGTTGCTCTTTCAAAGGAATCTTTTCGTCGTTCATAATCGGACGGCAAAGTTACAAAAACACGGCCCTTTTTCCTACTGTTTTTCTTACAAAAAACAGGGTTGTTGGAGGGATGCAATGGTCGCTTAATTTTGAATTATTTCAGGGTGATTGTGTCAAAAAGCCTTATGTTTGATGGGCAAAGAAAAAGTGCCCAAGTTGGGGGGTGCTTTTTTGTTTTTCGGCTATTGTTCACAGCAAACCATCTTTCAAAATGTATTCCGGTATCATTGCGATTGCGTTCGTTTTTTTAATTTTCTTGAGTCTCGTCACTGTACAGCAAGGTACAGTTGCCATGACCACCATTTTTGGGAAATACAACCGGACCCTTCGTCCGGGCCTAAATTTCAGAATACCCTTCATTGAAGTCATTTTCAAGCGAATTTCTGTTCAGAATCGCGCGGTCGAGCTCACCTTTCAAGCCGTCACGATTGATCAGGCCAACGTACACTTCACGTCACTTTTGTTGTTTGCGGTCATGGACGACCACGAGGAAACGGTCAAAAAAGTTGCGTTTCGCTTCGTCACCGACCGTGAATTTATGGCGACGCTCACCCGTACGGTGGAGGGCAGTATCCGTTCCTATGTGGCCTCTAAGAAGCAACAGGAGATTCTGAGTCTCCGCCGTGAAATCACAGAAGCAGTGAAGGGCAATGTGGACCACATGCTCGAAGATTGGGGTTTCCACCTCATTGACCTTCAGATCAACGATATCACGTTTGATGAAGAGGTGATGCGTTCTATGTCAAAAATTGTTGCTGCGAACAACCTGAAGGCTGCTGCGGAAAATGAAGGTCAAGCGCTTCTTATTACCAAAACAAAAGGGGCAGAAGCAGAAGGCAATGCGATCAAAATTGCTGCTGAAGCGGAGCGTGAAGCGGCAAAAATGAGGGGACAAGCGGTGGCTCTTTTCCGGGAGGAAGTTGCACGGGGTATGAGCCAAGCAGCGAAAGAAATGCAAAATGCCAACCTTGACACGTCGGTCATCCTGTTTTCTATGTGGACAGAAGCCATTAAAAACTTTACAGAGCATGGAAAAGGAAATGTTATCTTCCTAGATGGTTCTGTGGATGGCATGCAGAAAACACTCAAGCAAATGATGGCCCTGAGCTCTACAGATTTCATGGCGAAGGCGCAGGAATAGAGTTTCAGACGAATTTATCACCATTTTTGATAAAAAAAGCCGACCGGAATCAATCCTGGCCGGCTTTTTTTATCCATCTAACCAAGGTCTAATGACAAAGAAAAGTCAATTTCGCACAATCGTTTTGACTGTTTTTCTGGGCTCGATGGTGCCATCTAAGTATAGTATATTTCGCTTGTTAGGTCTTGAATTGTCGAATAAGATGATACCGGGTTGGGCGTGTCCGGCCTTGTTCATGCTGTCAAACTCAACGCGAATAGTGGCCGTATCGCCGGGCATGACCGGGAATGTCGGATATCGCAATACTGTACAGGAGCAACTGCTTTTGGTGCTTTCTATGGTATAGGGAGCGTTTCCGGTGTTGATTACGGTGAATGAATCCATCAAAATAAAGCCTTCTTCAATGGAGCCAAAGGAGAGGGTATCGCGGGTCCAGCGGACAGTGGTAGGCTCCGGTTTGCCGGGGTTCGTCAGGAAAGCAATGAATTGGAATACCCGATGTTGGTTTTTGGGGCTTAATTGAAGGTACGAAGCCTCTACACTTTTTCCGTGGAAAGCACCTAGATAGTGTGTATATTCGAGCACCTTACTTCTTTGTTCTGGGTGGAGACCGCCGAGTTGCGCGAGCAGCTCCGGCACACCATTGTTTTGGCCATACAAGGACGTAAGCGCCGCGCAAAAGCAACAAAGAAGCAGGGTTTTTAGCATGTATTTCATGGAATGAATGAATAAGACGCAAGAAAAGTTTGTACAAAGGTAGCGCCTTCTCATACATATTACAACTACTGCGGTGGTACGCAGTATTGCCCCCAAGGGCATGTTTTATGATCAGAGGCGACCACCTAACGATATGCTTTACGACAACGTAATAATACCACCATTTTGAATGCAATCTGGGGGTAGCATTGGCATCGGAGCGTGTTGGTGAGTATTTGCACCAAAACTGCGCAGCCATTTGCGAAAACCTGAAAAAAGGCCCTTTTTTATCGGGTTTTCTTGATTAAGGGGATGTTTTCGACTTAGATCAATGAAATATCCTTCACCTACACGTGGTAGCGGTATTTGATTGATTCTTTGAATGACGGCGTCCATATCAGGGTGACGGCCATGCAAGGCTTTTACTTTCCCACAAATTTTAAAAGGGTAAATAAACCGGCAATGATATTCTTCAGGAATAATGGCAAAACGTAAGTCGCTGTGATAAAGTGCCGTACGGAATGCAGGTTGAGAGGGTGCTTTTGGCATTAGTGACTCAGTTTTTTGGTGGTATTTGCACCAGATATCAAAGAATGCCTGCACTTTTGGTGTGCGTTTAAAGAGTATCATTCCTGTGTTCATCCCTGGGAAACAAGCCGGAACCTCTGTATTTAAAAATTCGGGTATCGGTATAGACAAGCCCATGCTGGCCAAGCGATAGGGAGCATGCGGTACCGCCAAGTCGAACCGATCCAGCAACATGAAGATATCGTCAATTTTGTCGCAAAGCGTGATGTCTGTATCGAGAAAGAGTGTTTTATCATACGGAGATTGCCACATCCACAATGTTTTGGTAAGCAGCGGATTTGAACCGGGTGCAACAACTCGAACCTCGTCAATAGCAGGAGCACTGAAAAAACGGTCGGCAAAAACAGTGATGGGTACATCAGGCATGAATTGTTTGGCTTTTGTTGCAGCCACGATGGTTTCCTGATGCCATTGTTCACCAATGGCTATAAAAATTATTCCCGCTGTCATGTTGAAGCTTTGTTTGCGATGTTCAAATGGTTATCCGGTCAAGATAATTGCAACTACATTGCTTGTATAAACTGTGATTAAAGTGATTTTGATGGATTGCAAACACACTTCATGCACAACCATTTTGTGTTGACTATAAAAAAGGTTTATTTATTCAGGATGAAAAAATGATGGCCGGGGTTTTCAGGGACTCTAAAATGGTTGATAATTTTAAAATTTGTTGACAATATGTCGTTTATTATCCTAGTTGTTGGGTAACCCAAATTATTGATGTTCCAGTGATGCTGTCCATCAAATTTCCAATCAATAGGTTTTGAATATAATTTGGGATAAAAAAAACGGGCCTTTCCGATAGGTGTTTCGATATGAATCCTGTGAACGGGTTTCATATCGGGTAAGGAAAGGACAACATGTTTTCTTGCCACGCGGTACAGTTGTTGTAGAGCAGGAACGAAATTATTATAGGGTAAATGTTCGAGGAGTTGGCAACACATGACAAGATCAAAACTATTATCAGCCAGGGGGATATCAACCACTGATCCAACGATGGTTGGTTTCAGATCTGGATCAATATCCATGGTGGTTACTTCAAGTCCGGCTTTTTGTAAAAACCAGGCTACCAAACCATTCCCCATTCCGATTTCCAAAATATTTTCGGGGTTTAGTTTGCGAACCTCCTCTATTTGATGCCAATAACTGCAAAACCGGCCTTTTTTGTTGTACGAGAACTGCAAATAGTGGTTGGAATCCACTTGTTTATTGTATTTCACCAATGGAATGGGATCCTCCGTTTCGGTGATTGCAGGGGGGGGCACGCTGGTCAGCAGTTTTTGTTGTAGAGACTCAACTGCTTCGTTTAGTTTTGCTATCACTCGAAACAGGTTGTCCGTCAAATGTAATGCCGGGCTTAAAGACTCAAGTTCAGCCTCCCAAAAAGCAGTTTTTTGCTGTAACGCGGCTTCATCAATTTGGTTTGTAACGGATAAATCCAAGAGTGTTTGGTATATTTCTGTTGCTAAACGAGGCAGTTTATTTCCATGTATCAACTCCTGCGCACTGTATAAAGTATGTTGAAGGCCAATGTCAAGAAATGCTGTTTGGTATAGGTTGAACTCCTCAGGGTTAAAGGAAAGATGGCAAGCCATTGCCATTCTTTTTAATTCGCGTTCTGGATGTTGCATCATTTTGTCATAATCAACAACTACACGTTTACAATTTGAGGTGTCACTCAGGCTCTTTATTACATGAACGAGCCAAAGCATATAGCTTTTTTCGGGTTCAAAGCCATTTCTTTTTGCCAGTGAATCTATCACGCTTAAAGGGTTTCGGATTGCTAAAATATAGCTTACATCAACATTGCAGTGCCTGAAAACCTGTTCCCAAAAACGTAAAAGCCTGCAAAGCCTTGGGTCTTTGAAACCCCAAACTCCGTCATTTTCAGCCAATTTTTCGGTAATAAGTTGAATTGCTTGAAAAAACAGCGGGTGAATGGATGCATCTGCCACATCAATTTCCGGCAAGGGGGCCAAACTATCATACTGTCCCCCTATGCAAGACAACAATGTGTTGTTAATCTCTACCACCTCCCGATCTTCCCAAAAACCTGTTGGGTTGTCAAACTGTGCCTGCATAAGGTTTAGACCAAGCGGAATTCCAAGGACCTGAAGCCCGCGGGTAATCGTGCTCGTTCCGCTGCGGTGCATTCCGGTAACAACAATTATTTTGTTTTTTGGGATTGAAGGTGTAGCTGACATCTTATCGAGGTGTTTTAGAACGCCGAGTCTTACAGGCATTGTAAAATCACGCGTTTGGATCACTCAGGCCAATATATACAGAGCATCAATGTCCTGCTTTTTATATTTTCTGAAGAATGGTGATACCATCATTATACCGCGGCACCCCGATTTGGTTGGTATTGTCCCAAAATTGAAACTGGGAAACAGGGGTAAGGCGGTGCTTTTTGGCGAGATTTACCATCGTTTTTTTTGAGACATTCGATCGCCATCCATCATTATCGCTCCATTGGTTCATGGAGATAATCTTATAGAAATACATGCCCAAAGCACCCCAATACCGGGTAAATCCCAACCATAAAAAAAATGGATTTCTGCCGGGATGATGGATGATCGCTTTGCCTCCGGGCTTTAAAACACGAAACATTTCGCCCATGTAGCATGAGATGACTCCTTTTTCCATGTGGACAAAGGAGTCGTAAGACCAAATAAAATCAATAGAATTATCCGCTACGGCCTCTAGCGTTTGGCCATCATTTATTACGTAAGAAATATTGGTATTCGCGGTGAAAATATTTCTACAAAATTCAATACAAGAGGGGCTGAGATCTACGAGGACCAATGAGCATTGGCTGGCAGCGAGAAATTTTGACCACCGCCCATGCCCCGGGGCTATTTCAAGGATATTTCCACTTTTTGGGATATTCGGCAGAATCAAGGTTTCAACAAGGGAATTTTTCCACTGATCATACGCCACATTACAATACCGGGCTTGGCCATCCCACTCATCCCCGTCTTTTACCCAAGGGTAGTGCTCATCCCAAATTTTTTTGTTGTTTTTGATGCTGTTCTTCATGACCAATGGCGAGGGCTAAAAAAAGAGGATTGTTACAAATTCTGGCGTGTCTTTTATCGCCTCAGAAAACAAAAAGGACCTATGCTATTACACATAAGCCCTTTTTTGTTGCGTGCGGGAAAGGAGAGTCGAACTCCCACACCCTTACGGGCGTACGCCCCTGAAACGTATGCGTCTACCAATTCCGCCATTCCCGCTTCAATATTAAACTGGCTGCAAATGTAACCCCGTTTCCTTTTTTCCCAAGTATTATTTACAAAAATTCAAAATTTGCTTCAAATAAATACTGGAACCGGGTTGGGACATACCTGCTTGACGTGAAGCCGTCTCTGGTATGGCGCAATCAAACAACGACAAAAAGAGGTGGTTTGATTTTCAATTAAACGGTAGTGTTTTGAAAAGGAGCGGTAATGATTCTTTATTTTACGGTAAATTGTAAAATTAACATGAATTATAAAAATTTACATATTTCCTATTAAAAAGGCGGGATAGCATTGTTGAAATTAAAAAAAATCATTATTATATAAGAAATAATTAAAAAAATGGGCTTTTTTTGGAAGAATTCCGTCAAAAAATCTTATTTTTTGACGGGTTGTATTTTCAAGGTAGCAACAGAATAAAAAAGATTACTCATATTTGTGAGAGAAAGGCGGTGGCCATGGTGCGTGAGCATGCAAGATGGTTGACGATGGTTTCGAAAGAAAATAGGCCGCTGGCCACATTGCAGAAAAAATACGCTCGTCCGAGCAAAGAAAACCGAAGGCGGGGGCCCTCCGACTCTTTCAAACGAGAAAGGGTGGAGGGCTATTTTTTTGTCTCAGACGCGACTACCTATGTTGTTGCTATTTTATATGCGTCCCAAACAAAAGCCGTATGTCCCTGATTCGTTGGGGCATACGGCTTTTGTTTTCATGGTTGTAGCACAAGGTTACCCATTGCGGGCCTCTAGCCGTACAAAGTTGGAAAGCCCGCCCTCATCGATAACGCCAATCAGTCCGCTTTCGTCCATGACCCCGATGATACCACACCCTTGTTGCCGAATTAATTGGTAAACTTTCAACAAGGAATCGTCCATATACACAACTTCCGCCGGGTGGAGGTGCTGGCTTATTTCAGTGCTAATATTTGACTTACGAATGGCTAGGATGATTTCATCTTCTTCCAACGTGCCCACCAATTGGTTTTGGATGTCGAATATTAAAAAGTGGCGTTCCAACCCATGGTGGAGCAGTTCGATGGCCGTTTGCATCCAGTCGTTGGTATGGAGGCGGGTGAATTGAGGCCGCACAAGGTCACGTGCCTTAAAACGGCTCAACAAATCCTCCATTTGTACCATCTCGTTTTCGCTTCTGGCAGCGTAAATAACGAATATTCCCAAAATAGCGAGCATAAAGCCATCGCTCCAAAGTCCGTATCCAACAAGCATCAGGGCGATGGCCTGTCCTACCCAAGCGGCTATTCGCGTGGCTTTGGCCCTGCCGGTGCGCATGGACAACAAAGCGCGGAACACGCGGCCCCCATCCATTGGGAAGGCCGGAATCATATTGAACAGCACCAATGCGATGTTGGTAGCAGCAAGGTTGAGGGCAAATTGCAACAATGGAGGGATTTGCAGCACACTTTCTTGCACACTTTCTTCCAAGGCTTCTCCACTGGAAGATTGAAGGACAGCCGCTTTCAGGATTTCCAGATGAACAGGGTTGGCAAAAATCCCAATCAGCACCAGGAGTACGGTTGCGATGACGACGTTGACCAAGGGGCCTGCAATGGCCACGACGAATTCCTGCATGGGCTTTTCGGGCATCCGTTCGAGGCGCGCGACGCCTCCGATGGGCATCAGCACGATGTCGCGGGTTTTGACGCCGTAGCGCCGTGCCGTGAGGGCGTGGCCATATTCGTGCAACAGCACGCAAAGAAACAGGGACATGAAGAGGCCTGTGAGCCAAAAGGTGTCTATCACAGACATTTCATTGCTCTGGGCGTGCCACAGGATGTAAACGAAAATTAAGCCGAACGACCAATGAAGGAAAACAGGGATACCAAACCAGGTAAAAAGTTTTAATGCGCCGCGCATGATGTTTTTTTTATGCCCATGAAGGGCTGTTTTTTAAGGTGCTGACGCGAGAACAATGTACTGATAGTCAAGCGCGTCAGTGTCAATTTTATCAATTTTAAACCCTGCTGAAACCAGTTCTCTTTCCACTTGGTTCAAAGCCACTTTGAAATGGTCGGGAGGGCCTACCGGCAGGTTATTTTTCTTAAAATCAATGATGAGTAATCGGGCTCCCGGAGACATTCCTTTGAGGAGTGTACGCAGGTATTGAATTCGGTTTTGTAAGTATCCATAGGTATTGACGATCACAACGGCATCGGCTTCCCCAGGGTGCAGTAGAGGGTCGTTGGGCAAGGAAAGCCGGGCTTCAAAGCGCGTTTGGTATATTTCCGGGAGGCGTACTTTCATACTGTCTAAGAAGGAAATGAACCGTGGGTCAATGTCTATTCCAATGACCCGCTTTGCTTTTGGCACCAACCGAAAGGTGAAATAACCGGTACCTGCGCCAATATCTGCCACCGTTTTTTGGTCTAAGTCACCCAACAGAGAGATCACCATGTTGGGTTTTTGCCAGATGCCCCGGTCTTTGTTTTCGCCGTCTGCAATGAGGCTTTCAACATTACCCTCCCCTCCGAAAGAAGGGGTTGTTTGCGGTGAAAGCAACTCCGTGGCGGGAGGTTTTTCCTGAAAAAGAACCGGATTTTCTGGGTCGGAAGGCGATGCATTGCGACAAGCAAAAAGCATCAAAACCCCGAGGCAGTAAAGTGTGGTGGCGGTGCGCGTCATACGAGAGGTGCGAAGAGAACACCACAAATGTAGTGAAGTTCGGTGAAATGGGTTAGTGGTCTATCTTTGTCCCGTTCAATCATGTTAATTACGCTGTCTATACTTTGAAGATCAATATTTTAAAACCAATTCAAACACCTGCCGATCTTATGTTCAGCAGTGCATGTCTGTTGGTGGTCAGCATGGTGTTGTCGCCTTTTTTGTTGTCTATCAGTATGTGGGGCATGGCTGTGGCGGCGTTGTGGCAAGCCGTGTGCAAGGTGCGCGCCGAAGCTACCGCTGTGGATCGGCGCCCGGGGGCTGTATGGGTGGTGGCGGTGGCACGATCGTTCAACAACCTGTTGAAAAACCGTGTATTGGCTGCCATGACATTGTTGCTGTTGGTGCCGGCGTTGAGTATTTTTTGGAGCGACGATGGGGGCTACTGGCTCCGAGTAACGCGGGTAAGGCTTCCTTTTCTGATTCTTCCCTGGGTTTTTGCCAATGTGCCGCGGCTGCGACAGGTTGATTATCAGCGTGTTTTGTACTTGTTGGTATGGTTCATGGTGGTGGCGTGCGTGGGTGTTGGCGTGAATTTTTTGCTGCATTACGATGCTGTTATGGAAGGGCTTGGGCGCGGACAACCCATTCCGGTGCCACGGCAACACGTGCGGTTTAGCTTGGTATTGGCGACGTCTATTGTGGCCGGGGCATGGCTGTGGCGTCAACATTTTCGGTTGAAATACCGCTGGGAGCGACCGGCGCTGGGTGTTGGGGTGATTTTTCTTTTTCTTTTTATCCATGTACTTTCTGTGCGTGGAGGCTTGGCGGTTTTGTATCTGGCACTGGTGTTGTCTGTTTGTTGGTATATTGCGCACACCCGGCGCTGGGCAACGGGGATACTCATTCTTGGCACGCTGGTTGGGTTGTTGTGGGGCGCTATCAATGTCATTCCGAGTCTTGAACAGCGGGTTGCCTACATGCGATATGACTGGGAGCGTTACAAGGCCAATGACGGGGCTTTGTACTCTGATGGAGCACGCTGGACATCTTTGAAAGTAGGGTACCGTATTTGGCAAGAAAATCCCGTTCTTGGAACGGGAGCGGGTGATTTGTTGTCTGAGGTAAATCGCGTTACGGCTGCCGATTACCCCGACTACGCCCAAGACCCGAAGTTGCCGCACAACCAATGGATACACATCATGGCCAGTACCGGGCTTGTAGGCTTGTTGCTGAGTATGGTAGCTTTTTTCAGGCCGTTTGTTGCGCATAAATATCGGTCCAATTATCTTTTTACGGTATTCCAGGTTATGGCTTTCGTCACGTTCATCATTGAATGTACGGTAGAAAACGCCATTGGGGTATCTTGGTATTTGTTTTATACGTTGTGGTTTGCGGCAATGGCGGAACTTGACGGTTAATTTTGAAGCGCCACTCCGTTGGCAAAAAACTAAATATGGCTAAAATACACGCAAAAAAATCTTACGGGCAGCATTTTTTAAAAGATGAACACATCGCAGAGCGGGTGGCGGAGGGCTTATTGCAGGCCGGCAAAACGGGGCGTGTGTTGGAGGTGGGGCCTGGTATGGGGATGTTGACCAAATACCTGTTGTCTCATGCGGAGTATGAAACCTATGCCGTGGAGGCCGACCGAGATATGGTGGATTTTCTGGGGAAGCACTATCCGGATTTTGCGCCGGCACGGGTGATATTAAAAGATTTTCTAGATTTTGACCCTAAAACAGTGTTTGGCGACCATGAATTTTCCTTGATTGGCAATTTTCCGTACAATATTTCAACACAGATTCTTTTCAAGTTGTTGGTTTGGCGCGATCAGATACCTGAAATGGTGGGCATGTTTCAGAAAGAAGTGGCAGATCGGATTGTGTCTAAGCCGGGCTCTAGGGTATATGGAATTACGAGTGTGTTGGCGCAGGCTTTTTATCACACGGAGTACCTCTTTACCGTAGAACAGAGCGCCTTCAGCCCTCCCCCCAAGGTAATGTCGGCTGTCATTCGCTTGACGCGAAAGGATGGTTTTGTACTGGGTTGCGATGAGCAACTGTTTAGAAAAATGGTAAAAACAGCCTTCAATCAGCGCCGGAAAATGCTGCGCAACACGCTCAAGCCTTTTTTCCCGGCCGACATGCTCATGGAAGATCCTTATTTCCAAAAGAGACCCGAACAATTGGGCTGGGCAGAGTACGAGCAGTTGGCGCAAAAAGTATCGGGCACAGTAGATATTCCGGATCTACCCGATGTAGAGGAGGAGTAACCGAAGCCGATGAAACAGGTATCAATGGAAAACCCTACCTATTACGAGTTGGTGTACGCTGTGGTGCGGCGGATACCCCGAGGCCGCGTCACCCATTATGGGGCCATTGCAGATTTTCTGGCCCTCGGTTCCGCCCGTATGGTGGGCTGGGCACTGAACAATTGCCACCACTTGGGCGATGTCCCTGCCCATCGTGTGGTGAATCGCAAGGGCGAATTGAGTGGCCGCCACCATTTTGGCTCACCGACGATGATGCAGCAGTTGCTTGAAAATGAAGGAGTTGAAGTTCAAAACGACCGGGTGGTTGCCTTTGACCAGCTGAATTGGCATCCCCGCGAACTTGGCGACGATTGGGAAGTCTTGTCTTGAGAAACAAGCCAGGGGGTTGGCCTGTGATTAAAGTGCTTTTAAATGATTGCCATCACACTTCATTCACAAGCAATTTGTGTTGACAATAATTATTAGTAACTGCTTAGGGGGCACGTAGTATGGCCCAAAAAGGCCCGTTTCTCGCCATGCTTCGCAGGTTTTTGACCGTAGCGCTGCTTGGCCTTAAAAAACCCGCTTCGACTGACAATAACCGCCACTTTTTTGTCTCAGACACAACCATTCACCACAACCACAAATATTCACCATTCCGCTGCCCTTGGAGTTTTCACCAAGGGCAGTGAGATTCACCACTAGCCTTGCACATACACCACTGATTTTTCCTCAAAAAAAGGCTCGGTAAAAAACTCCTTGATGGGAAATATATCGGTATAGCTTTTTCCTTTGCCGGGTAAAGCCTTTATTTCTGCCCTTAGATCGCCACCTTTCAGGGCTAGGATGCCATTGGGCAGCGCGTGAAAATGCTTCTTTTTGAGAAATTTTTGTGCCCAAATCATCAATTTATCGAGTGGTGCCACACCACGGGAGAGCACAAAGTCAAATTGTCCGAGCATTTTAAGGTCTTCTGCTCTGGTGTGGATGGCGGTTACATTTTTCAACCCCAAAGCTTCTGCGACTTCCTGCACCACCCGAATTTTCTTTCCGGTGGCATCTACGAGCGTAAACTTTGTTTCAGGAAAATAAATAGCCAGCGGAATACCGGGAAACCCGCCGCCGGTACCCAAGTCCAGCACCTGCGCATCGGGGCCAAACCCAATGACACGGGCAATGGCGAGGGAGTGCAGCACGTGTCGTTCCGTGAGGTTTTCGATATCCTGACGGGAGATCACATTTATTTTTTCGTTCCATTCGCGGTAAAGCGGCTCAAGTTGTTCGAATTGAGCTTGTTGCGCGTCGGTAATTTTTGGGAAATATTTCTTGATTAAGTCCATCCTTCTTTCGTAGGCCCGATTACCGGGCGAGTTGTTCGAGCATTTTTTCTGCTTGGGCGCGCCGTTCGGGCACCTCTGTGTTGGAGCGTGCGCGTTCTACTGCACGGCGGGCAATATCGCGGCGTGCTGGGTTTTGCACGGCTATTTTGACGAAAGCCAGTGCCTGATACCAGTACAAGTCTTCGCCAAAACGATCCAAGTCGGGTATTTTTGCCAAGCATTGCACGGTGAGTTCGGGTTCATCCAGCTGCAAGCCTACAATACCTAGGTAAAAAAGGGCTTCTGAGTGGCAGTCTTCCAGATCATCCCCGATCATGGAATAGAGTACAGTGGCGGTTTCTCTGTATTCTTGCCGTTGGTAAGAGGCATCGGCGGTTTCAAAAAGTTGTTCACAGGCTTCCACACGCAACACCGGCGCTGTATCTCGGGCAAACCTGGCGGCCCGATCAGCCATGATACTGGTTGGCGGCTTAAAATTTTCAGCATACACTTCTTTTGGGGAGGTAGATACGCTGAAATATTCCCACATACCGTAACCCGCCACCAACAGGATCAGGGCCATCATCACATTACGGGTTACCTTGCTTTCCCGACGTTCGCCGGATGACTGGCCCATGGAGAGCCGGCCTTCCACGGCGTCTGCTGCTGCCAAAGCCTGTTGAAAATGCGCATCGGTGAGTGCCGAGACCACCCAGGCAGGAAGCTGTTTTGTCCATGTATCGGCGGGTTCGCCCAAGCTTTTTCGGTATTTATCAAGACAATTGGCCGTGGTAATACTGCGTTGTCCTGCATCCGGCATGCCCGATGCAGCCGCTTGCGCCCATGCTTGGATTGTTTTCCGACAACCGCTTTCAAGCCGTGAAAATTGTCGTTTTGCGCGGATGCGTTGGCGACACTCCAGCCGAGCCTCCGCGCTTGGGAGCGCCAATAAACTGGCAGCGTCTGCTTCTGATACCGGCGCAACCTCCGGCAATTCCAAGTTTTTCTCAGCTGCCCAGTCCTGAAAATGCCGGATGGCCAGCGTTTTCAACCAAGGGAAAATGTCTATGGCAGGGGCTGGTTGCCCATCGCGCGCCAAGGTGGAAGCATGGATCAAGGCCACCCTGAAAAAAGTAGAGCCGTCGGCTCTTGAGCCACCGGCCGCTTCCACAGCCCGTATGATGGGCTTTCGAAATGCCGTATAGAGGTTTTGAATGGCGCCGGCGTCGATGGTACGCAGTCCCTCAAAATACTGTTCGTTGGGAAATGATGCCGTTGGTGCTGTCATGGGTTGTGAGTGGGTACAAAGGTCGTTAAGATGGAGCACTTATCACTGAAAATGTGTAGCGGCGACAAAAAGAGCCGAGGCGTACATCACCTCGGCTCAAAAAAACACATAAAACCCTGTTAACAAACTTGAAAAAAGATTGGTTTTTAGCCGATGACAATCTGTTTCGTCAGTGGTTTTGCTTCCTCTTTTTTGGGCACTACCACCGACAAAATGCCGCTTTCATACGCAGCGCCGATGTCTTCGATGTTGACACTCTTTGGAAGTTTGAAAGAGCGTTTGAAGGATTCATAGCGGAATTCCTGGCGCAAAAAGCGCGGTCTATCCTCATTTTTCTCTTCATTTTTCTCTTCGCGTTTTGCTTCGATCACCAAATGATCGTTTTCAACATGAAGTGAAAAATCTTTTTTTTCAAAACCCGGAGCGGCCAATTCAATTCTAAACGAATCCAATGTTTCCAATACGTTGGTGGATGGTTGGCTCAAAACAGCATCGCTGCCCACGTGGTCGGCGACACCGCGGTGTAAAAACTCATTCAACAACCCGTTGGTAAAACTTTTGGTGGTAGGGTAGGGGCGAACTTTCACAAAATTTGTCATTTTCTATACAATTTGGTAAGGTGAATAGGATGGTGATTTGTAGGTGCCAGATTTCGTCGTCTGGGCACTATATCCCCTGTTCAATCTGTGTACCAACCAGATTTTTGTGTGTTTTTGACAGTGTATTCGGTTTTGTTACCGACAAAATGGCATTAACTTACAACACAAGGCGCCATTTTGACATACGCATTGGTATTGCTTCTGCAAGCTTTGGTTGCCAGTCCAACCAAAGCCAAGGTGGTGATCGTGCCGCCTCAGCCGTTAAGAAAGTATCTAATTACTGAGGTGGCGCGCTGTCTTGCCCAAAAGGGCTCACTTTTTTTGTCACAGGCGCGACCACCTCAGTAGATACGCAAGAAAAAAAAACCGTACTTTGTATCCATGAAAAATCGGACATCAACAGCACCGTTTGTCCTGTTCCTGTTGGGTTGTTGGGGTGTCTTGCCGGCCCAAATACCTGACTCGATGCACCTCAATCGGTCCATTACAGCCATGGCCACCTTCGTCACGGGAGATAATCTTGCCAATATTTATCTTATTACCTCGGAAAATGCTGTCGTAAAATTGGATTCTTTGGGTCGAAAAGTGGCGTCGTTTACCAACAATCGCTTGGGTCGTGCGGGTTTTCTAGATGTTTCCAACCCCCTCAAGGTACTTGTATGGTACCCTGATTTTCAAACAGTAATCGTACTTGACAGGTCTTTTACGGAACTCGGTCGCCTTAGGATGGCGGATGCTGGTTTGTACGCCGTTCGGGCGGTGGCCATGGCTTTTGACGGCCATCTTTGGGTGTATGACGATGCTGTATCCAAAGCCATAAAACTTAGCCTTGATGGAGCTGTGCTGCTTGAAAGTCCTCCCTTGCAGGTATATTTTCCCAACCGTTTTGCGGTCACCAACATTGGGGACAGCGGGCAGGGGGTTTATCTGAATGCTCCCATGAGCGGGCTGTGTGTTCTCGATCAGTATGCCAATTTGGACATGGTGTACACTACTTTTCGGGAGCGCGATGTAGCCACGGATGGTGCTTGGCTGCTGTGCTTGGAAAAAGATCGGGTGTATTTTCGACACCGGTCGGATCTGCGCTTGTGGAGTGTGCCTTTACCCCCCGTTGCCCTCGAAGTCGAAACAGGTATCTGGCTGAGCAAACATGGCCTGTTTTTGCAGCGCGGTCAGGTGTTGGAACAATACTCTTGGGAGTAGTAGTCTCGGTGTTGGGTCTCAGCAGCGACCACCTCAGAAGTTACCAAGTGCAGAGGTTCCGGGGCTTTGCCTTGCAGCGCTTATGGCGCCAACCGTCCGATTTCCCAGTTGTCTGCTGTGCGGGTATAAGCAACGCGGTCGTGCAGGCGACTTTCCCGGCCCTGCCAAAATTCAAACCATACCGGAACCAGTCGGAAACCGCCCCAAAAAGGCGGGATGGGCAGGGCCTCAACCCCGGCAAATTCCGCCATGCGTGCTGCTTGGTTGGCTTCCAGCACACCTCTAGCAGCGATATTGCGGCTTTGGGGGCTCGCCCAGGCACCAATTTGGCTCTCCCGTGGGCGGCTTTGAAAGTATTCCAGCGATTCTTCAGCACTGGTTTTGACCACGGTTCCTTCGATTCGAATTTGACGCTGGAGGTCGAGCCAGGTAAACAATATCGCGCCGTTGGGGTTTGACATCAACTCATCCCCTTTGCGGCTTTCGTAGTTGGTGTAAAAAACAAAACCTTGAGGGTCAAATCCTTTGAGTAAAACGGTGCGTACACTGGGGTGCCCTTTTGTGTTGGCAGTAGCGAGAGAAAAGGCATTGGGTTCCGGGACCTGACTTTGTAGGGCTTCGTTAAACCACAGACCAAATTGATCAAAGGGGTTGGGGGCAACGTCTGACTCAGACAGTGATTGGAGGGCATAATTCTGGCGGAGGGCGGCAATATTGGTCAACATGTGTGCAGCAGATAAGCGGTGAATGGGTGGTGGTGTTTTTTGTTGACGAACAGGCGCTAGGTGGTCGCTTCTGAGCCCAAAAAGGGGTCAGGGTTGTCAGACGAAGCGGTTCTTTGCGGCCTGCGGTCAAAAAAAACTGTGAAGTATGCTGAAAAATAGGCTTTTTTGCGTTATACAGCATGTCAGCGCAGTAGTTACGCTTTTTTTAAGCAAGGGAAAACCTACCTTTACCCCGCAAAATTCGGCATACCCCACCAGATTAACGTTCTCAGGGCGTGTCTTATTTACAAAAACTCAACATTCATAATTCATCTACTCATCAATGGCATACCTATTTACCTCAGAGTCTGTTTCCGAAGGACACCCGGATAAAGTGGCCGACCAAATCAGCGACGCGATTCTCGATGCTTTTCTCCGCCAAGATCCCAATTCTAAAGTTGCTTGCGAAACACTGGTGACCACTGGTCTGGTGGTTGTTGCAGGTGAAGTGCGCTCTGCTGCCTATGTGGATGTGCAAGAAGCTGCACGCAAAACCATTGAACGCATCGGCTACACCAAGGCTGAATACCAGTTTGACGCAAAATCCTGCGGTATCCTCTCCGCCATCCATGAACAAAGTGCCGACATCGCCCAAGGGGTTGATGTGGGTAAAAAAGAAGAGGAACAAGGCGCCGGGGACCAAGGTATGATGTTTGGGTACGCCACCAACGAAACGGAAAATTATATGCCGCTGGCCCTCGATTTGGCACACTTGCTGCTGCGCGAACTCGCCGCTATCCGCAAAGAGGGCAAACAAATGAAATACCTGCGGCCGGATGCCAAGAGCCAAGTGACCATCGAGTACACAGACAAGCATGTGCCCAAAAAGATTGACACCATCGTCATCTCCACGCAGCACGACGATTTCGATGAAGATACTCGTATGCTGGCGAAAATAGCATCCGATGTGCAAAAGGTCCTGATTCCCCGCGTCAAAAAGTTGCTGCCGGCACGGGAAGCACGCCTCTTTACCAGCGAAATCAAGTACCACATCAACCCAACCGGTAAATTCGTCATCGGGGGCCCTCACGGTGATACCGGCCTCACGGGTCGCAAAATAATCGTGGATACCTATGGCGGAAAAGGCGCCCACGGCGGCGGTGCATTCTCCGGTAAAGATCCCTCTAAAGTGGATCGCTCGGCAGCATACGCCACCCGACACATCGCCAAAAATCTCGTCGCCAGTGGCCTTTGCAGCCAGGTCCTCGTACAAGTAGCCTATGCCATCGGCGTAGCCGAACCCGTCGGCCTTTATGTCAATACCTACGGATCTTGTAAGGTTAAAGGCTTGTCTGACGGTGATATTGCCCAAAAATTGCACGAGGTGTTCGACCTTCGACCTGCCGCGATCGTGCGCCGGTTCGGACTGAAAAATCCTATTTTCTCAGAAACAGCCGCTTACGGACACTTCGGAAGGGTGCCCGAAAAGAAAATAGAGATGATTGGCATCAACGGCGACGCCAAACCCGTAGAAGTGGAAACCTTTACCTGGGAAAAACTGGACGCCGTGGAGGATGTCAAAAAAACCTTCGGAATCTGAACATTGTACCACTCGGTTGTTCAACAACCGACTGCCCTTCGAAACGCTACAACCTATACCATAAGCCATCCCAACCATTGGGGTGGCTTATTTTTTGTACCACAGACTCCGTTGTTGTTGGAGTAGCCACAACGGCATGGGCAACTCACTCCGTCGTCCGTTTCTTTAATTTTAAAAAGGGTTGTTCTATCAGTATCCAGCTCACCCGAGCCAGCACGTACGTGCCTGCAAAAGCCAGTAAGATAAAGATGGACTGCCCCAACACCGGCGGGAGGCCACTGGCCAGCAGACGGGTACCAAATCCGTTGCGCCAAGTATATTCAAACATGTGGTGAAATACATACAGCCCGTAACTGTACTGGCCCATGTGTTGCAAGAATTTGTTTTCGCACACACGGCGCGTGATGGCCCGTGGGTTGGGGCTGAGGGCCAAGAACAACAGCGCCGCGAAAAACAGGGCAGAAAGTGTGTACAGGCTTTGTCTGGTGCCACTGATGAAGTTGTCAAAGACCATCAAGCCTGCTCCTACAAAAAGAATTCTTGCTATCCAAGTACGGTAGGGTAGCTTTTGCAGCCATCCCAGTCGGAGTGCAGCTGCTAGAAAACTTCCTGCCGCGAGGCCGTCCATGCGACAAAAAGGGAGTGTATAAGAGGCGATGGACAGTTTTGTGCCAACCCAGTCGTCGGTCAGGTGGCGCAATCCGGTGCCCATGCAAATCAGGAGGAGGCAAAGTATGGCCAAAGACCGCATGGGTATATACCGCACTATCAACGGCCAAAACAGGTAGAATTGCTCTTCTATCGCCAAAGACCACAGGTGGTTCAGGTTGAATATGTGGCTGTGGTAAAGGTAATCGTTCTTTAAACCCATGGCAATGTTGGGCGTGAACGTGAAAAACCACGCAAAAGCATCATACCCCTGCAAACGCTCGGGGGCTTTCTCCACCCATAGGATGGTGAGCCAGGTCACCACCACTACGAAATAGTAAAGGGGGAGGATGCGCAGGGCCCGCCGGCGGTAAAAATTACGCCAATAATGCTCATTCCGTTTAGAATCAAGCAAAATACCGGTGATCAGAAAACCGGACAGCACGAAAAAAAGATCCACGCCAATCCACCCAAATTGGGTGATAAAGTAGGCGCGTTCATCTTGGAAATAGCCGCGCAACATGAAATGGCTCATCAATACCAATAAGATAGCAATGCCCCGCACGCCGTCGAGCGCCGGAAGGTGGCCGCGAAAATGGATGGTATCTTGCTCCTGCGTTTTCATGAATAACGATAAATCAAACGGGTTAGTTTTTTCGGATCACTTGTATGCGTGCACCGTTGCTGAGGTTGAGTTGCCCGGTGAGGACCACTACATCTTGTTGCGATAAACCGCCGATGACTTCTACTTTGTCGCCATAGAGGCTGCCGAGGGTGATGGGCCTAAGTTCCGCGATGGAATCCTGGGCCACGACAAAAACTTTGGGATCCTGCAGACTGCCCGAAATGGTTCTGCGGGGTATGGTAAGCCCTTGTCGGTTGGCGTTGAATGTAAAAGCTGCTTTCGCGTGCATGCCGCCGCGCAGGGGCGCCGTCTTTGGATTGATCACTTCAATTTCTACATCATAGGTGAATGCATTGTCTGCTCGCAGCCCAATGTTGGTGACTTTGCCCGGAATATTGGCGCCGGGGTACACATCTGCAATGACGCGCACCAATTGCCCTTTTTTCACATTCAGCACGTCTCGTTCGGTGACTTTCACCATGAGAAAGAGTTTTTCTAGGTTGGTCATTTGCCCGACTTGGATACCCGGACCGATGACGCTGCCCCGTTCGATGAAACGCAAGCCCAAGGTTCCGGTCATGGGAGCCTTGATGCTGGTGTTGGCGATTTGCTTTTTAAGGCCCTTTTCCTTTGCTTCAGCGGCTAGGATGCCCAGTTGTAGGTCTTCAATTTTATTTTTGGGTGCCGCTTCTCCTTCGATAAGGTTGGCGATGCGGTCCTGGTCTTTCCGTAGTTTGGCGAGGTTGGCCAGTGTGGCGTCGAGTTCGATGCGCAGCAACTCATCGTCCACTTTGGCGATGATCTCGCCTTCATTCACCCATTCACCTTTGTTTTTAAAAACCTCCAACACCCGACCGGCTGTTTCAGAAATGATAAACATTTCTTTGGCGGGCAGGAAAATACCGTCGGCTTCCAGGTGGTTCGCGAGGGTTTCCATTTGGGGTGCAATGACCTCCACAGGAACAAATGCACGGGTCATTTTGGAGAGTTGGGCCTCTTTTTCCAATTCTTTTTTATTGGACGAGAGTTTCCAGATCGTGAGCGCCACGATGACAGCGAGTATTAACCAAAGATAAATCCTGTTGCGCATACCGGAGTTGATTGATGACCTCACCAACGGGGGTGAAGCGCCACAAAAATACGCAAAGGAAAGGCGGTTTTGATCAACTGATTTTGTCGGTGTACTTTTGTGTGGTCAGTTGCGGCATTTTGGCATGCTCCGCACGGCAAAGGACAACCATGTTACTCAAAGCTTCCAGCGTCACCAACCTCACAGACGCCCGCTATTATGCGGCAAAAGAGGTTGATTATCTTGGTTTTAACCTTGAAGAAGGCACCGAGGGGTATCTTGACCCTGTGTATATGAAGGCCATCCGGGAGTGGGTGACAGGTCCTTTTATCACGGGTGAATTTTCACGTTTGCCGGTTGCCCACGTGGCCGCTGCGGCAGAATTTTTTGGATTGGAGGTGGTTCAGTTGTCGGCGGAACACCACCTTGACCACCTCTCAGACCTTCACGGCCTGGATATTTTGCTCCACGTACAAGCATCCGCAGACATGGCGTCTCTGGAGCGGGTATTCCATACGGCATCGCCTTTCGTTTCGTGCTTCATCCTCGATTGCTCCAACCTAGACCACTGTGAGCCGCTGCTGTACGACAACAAGGCCTCCTGGAACGCGCTGTTGGCCATTCGACCCACTTTGCTGCAAGCCCACCTGTCGGCCCAATCAATTTCGTCTTTGTTCGAACAATTGGATTTTTCCGGGCTCAGCTTGGTTGGAGGAGAAGAGGAACGGGTGGGCGTGAAATCCTTTGACCAAATTGAAGAAATTTTGGAGG
>JBIPOY010000118.1:0-8906 GCA_044378705.1 Saprospiraceae bacterium | reverse complement strand
GAGGTGGTGATGGACAACAACAAAGGCGTGGAATTTTTAATGAAGAAAAACAAAGTGGATGTGTTCCACGGCCATGGATCATTCGTTTCTCCCAAAAAAATAAAAATAACGGCGTCCAATGGAACCTCTCAAGAAATTGAGGCCAACAAGGTGGTCATCGCCACGGGCTCAAAGCCCATCGTTCCACCCCATTTCAATTACGACAAAAAACGGGTCATCACCAGTACCGAGGCCCTCAACATAGAAGCTGTACCCAACAGTATGGTCGTGATTGGTGGCGGAGTGATCGGTTTAGAATTGGGCAGTGTGTATGCCCGTTTGGGAACAACGGTACACGTGGTAGAATACCTCGACCGAATCATTGCCGGTATGGATGCCGATTGCAGCCGGGAGCTGATGAAAAGTATGAAAAATCTTGGCATAAAATTCCACCTCCGACACGCCGTAACCACCGTAACCCCCTCCGATTCGGGCGTGAAAGTAGTCGCCGAAAGTCGGGATGACGCCTCGAAAACCTTGTCGTGGGATGTTGACTATTGTCTCGTCGCCATGGGCAGAAAACCGTACACAGATCAGCTAGGACTCGAAAACATTGGTATCGCCGTGGATGAGAAAGGCCGTATTGCCGTGGATGAGCACCTTCAAACCAGCATTCCGAACATTTATGCCATTGGAGACGTAGTAAAAGGGGCCATGTTGGCGCACAAGGCAGAGGAAGAAGGTGTATTTGTCGCCGAAACCATGGCCGGTCAACAACCCCATATACACTATAACCTCATTCCGGGGGTTGTCTATACATGGCCGGAAGTTGCGGCTGTGGGTTATACAGAAGAACAGCTGAAAGAATTGGGGATCCCATACAAACCGGGTAAATTCCCCTTTCGCGCCTTGGGCCGCGCCCGGGCGAGTATGGACATGGATGGCATGGTCAAAGTGTTAGCACACAAGGAGACCGATGAAATTTTGGGCGTTCACATTGTTGGGGCCCGGGCGGCCGATATGATTGCTGAGGGTGTTGCCTTGATGGAATTTCGGGCCTCTGCAGAAGATGCAGCGCGCATGAGCCATGCCCACCCCACCTACACCGAAGCGTTCAAAGAAGCCTGTCTTGCAGCAACCGGCAATAGGGCACTGCATGTATAGTACACTCTTTGGTGTCATGCACGTGGTTTGAATCGGTGGTTTCGGTGGTGGTAAGGTAGCGACCTTCAACACTGATTTGCTTTGACAGTAAATTGATTTACGTTCCTAAACACGCCCTGTATGCAATTGCCATCGCCAGGTTTTTTACTGCTTTCACTCAACCGAGTGACACGTCAGTTCCCCTCTACCATGTTGGTTGCGTTGATGGGGGTATCCGCCACAATAGCGTTGTTGGAGAAGCCCTCCGACTCGGAAATATGGACGAAAATAGCCATGATTTGTTTGCTTGGGGTACCGTGGCTGACGGGGCTCACGGTTTTTTCGCTGTCAAAAGGTTGGGATGAAAAACGTCGTTTGCTGGTTCAGGCCGTTGGTTTGTTGGGTTTGTGTGGGTATTGGTTTGTACTGTACCCCAAAGCAACAGATTTCACGTACGGAACCTTGCCCGGTTATATCACGCTGCTTTTGGTAGGCCACCTTTTCGTGGCGGTTGCTCCTTATTTAAAAAAAGGTTCTGTCCGTGATTTTTGGGCATACAATAAAACACTTTTTGAAAACTTGGTAGCAGGCGTAACCTTTACCATGTTTCTGTTTGTCGGGTTGGCCTTGGCGATCTTGGCGGTAGACCAGTTATTTGACATTGGTTTGAACGAAAAGACATACCAGCGGCTCTATTTTATACTGATTGGTATTTTCAATACTGCCTATTTTCTATATCATCTCCCCAAAATTTTTGAACAAAAGCAGGAAAGCAGCTATTACAGCCCGCTTATTGCACAGCTTTGCAAGTTTATTCTCATACCGGTTGTGGGGTTGTATTTTTTAATATTGTACGCCTATTCGATCAAGATAATCGCGATGTGGGCCCTTCCGAGGGGTTGGGTTGGGTCGTTGGTTACCGGGTTTTCGGTGGCGGGGATATTCACGTATTTGATCAGTTTTTATCTGCCGGAGCAGGAGCCCTCTGCCTTGTCAAAAGCTTTTCGTCGCTGGTTTTGGTGGGTATTACTCCCCCTGACCGCCCTGCTATTGGTTGCCATTGGACGTCGTATTGGCGACTACGGGCTGACAGAAATTCGTTGTTTGGTGGTTTATTTGGGTGTTTGGCTTACGCTGAACTGTGTTTATTTTCTTGTATCTAAAAGAGACAACATCAAATTCATCCCCGTTTCTTTGGCTTTTTTTGCGCTGATCTGGGCGTTTGGGCCGTTGAGCGCCAAAGTTGTGGCAGAGAAAAGTCAATTGAGTAGAATGACCCAAATATTAAAACAGACCGGCCGATGGGAAAATGGGAAAATGAAGCCTGGAAAGGCTGCAGTCACAACCATGGAATCCAATGATTTTGATGCTGCAGTAGATTTTCTGGATCAACGCAATCGCAGCGCTGTACTGAACAACATGCTGCCCATTCCACTGGACAGTCTCCGAGAAGTGCCCGGTTATTACGGACTTTCGGGTCGTCTGCGGGCGTGGTTGGTGATGGGCGACCGTTCTACGCCTGACGACGATTCAAAAAATATAACAGTCAGCGCGGCTTCCCCGGCTTCCATCCAAGCGATCAGGGGTTATTCGTTTTTTTTACCCCTATCTATTCAACATGAACCCGATGCAACAGGGGCCAAAACAGGAGATTACTTCCAGATTTCCGAGGATGGTAAAGCGTTGGAGTGGTGGAAAGCGGATCCCCAAAAAGCCGGCGTACTGGAGGCGCAATTTGACCTACAGCCCACCATGCAGCAGTGGTTCGACCGAAGAAAATCCGACAATTCAACGATTGAACTCAACGATGCAGATCGCGTGATCAATTTTTCAGGAAAAAAAGGGAAGTTGCGCATTTTGGTGGAGGGCGCTAGGGCTGAAATGGGCGATTCCGGGATGTCAATGGACTACTTGAATGGTTTTATTTTCATCCAATAGACTTCGCTAGGATCGTCATACCGTTGGTAACCATACTTTTCACCTTCAAAAAACCTTTTTAAACACCATACTATGGAGCCTCAGCACCTGATTCTTATGAAAGCAGCCATGCAGAAAAAACGAATGCCCGTGTACCGAAAAATTATTCGCTGGTCTTGGAGGCTTCTGGCGGGTGGAATAGCATCCCTTTTTATTATATTTATACTCATCAACTTTACCGCCATCCCGTCGTTCCGCGAGCTAGAAGATCCCGCATCTGCTGAAGCCAGTGAAGTATTGGCCAACAACCATGAGGTATTGGGCCGTTATTTTATTGAAAATCGGGTACCCGTTTCGTACGATCAGCTCAATCCCTATTTGGTATCGGCCTTGATTGCCACAGAAGACGAGCGATTTCGCGAACACTGCGGCATAGACGCCCGCGCTGTTGGCCGGGTGATTGTGCGTACCGTTCTGATGGCCAATCAGAGCTCTGGTGGGGGAAGTACCATCACCCAACAACTGGCCAAAATGCTGTACTCTGATCGGGACTTTGAGGGCCTCAACAAGGCTCAAAAAACACTAAAATTGGTGTACATGAAGCTGCGGGAATGGATTACGTCTGTAAAATTGGAGCGCTCTTATACAAAAGAGGAAATACTGGCCATGTACCTCAACCAGTTTAATTTTATCAACAATGCTTACGGCATACACGCTGCTTCAGAGGTGTATTTCGGGAAAGACCAATCAAAACTGAAGATTCAAGAAGCCGCCATGCTGATTGGATTGCTACAAAACCCGTCTTATTTCAACCCAAACCGCCACCCGGAGCGTACCATGCGGCGACGCTGGATCGTATTGTCTCAAATGCAGCGCAATGGAAGCATTACTGAAGCACAATATGACAAACTAAAAGTACTGCCGCTGGGCCTGAATTTTAAGCCCGTCACTTTTTCGGATGATAAGGCCCCGTACTTGTGCGACAACCTGGAAAAGATAACATCCAACTTGCTGGAACAACCCGAAGCACGCAAACCGGATGGCACCAAATACAATCTATACCGGGATGGTCTAAAAATCTACACCACCGTTGATCCGATATTCCAACAGCACGCAGAAGAAGCGATGCAACAGCACATGAAAAAGACACAGGCACGGTTTTTTCAAGTGTGGAAAGGGCGTGACCCCTGGAAATTCAAAACCGGAGACGCCAGCGACGAAGAAATCAAAAACAGGCAGGAGGCTCTTTGGAAACTACTGCGTGACAGTGACCGATTTCAAAAAATGTGGCCCAAATACATGGACGCCACTGCTGAACGCGTCAAAACCCGGTTGGGCGTTGATTTGCGGGATATTGACGTGGAAAGGATGCTCCGGGAAGAAAAAAAGGCGGGGAGTATCCGCAACGAAGTTTCCATAGACCAAGCCGTAGATTACCAAAAAATAATGGCCAGCAAGGAGTGGAAAGAAATTAAGATCCAATACCGCGCTCTGCGGGCAGAATTGCAGAAGCAGTACGAAAAAAAGGTGAAAATGAAGGTTTTTACTTGGAACAACCCCAAATTAGAAAAAGATACCATCATGACGCCCATTGATAGCATTCGATATCATCGCATGTTTCTTCAAACGGGTATCCTCGCTGTTGACCCCACGACCAGTGAAATCAAGGCCTGGGTGGGCGGTATTAATTTCAAATATTTTCAATTTGATCACATTCAGTCACAGCGTCAGGTAGGCTCCACCTTCAAACCATTTGTGTACTCAACTGCCATTGCCCAACAACATATCAGTCCTTGTTTTGAAGTGTACGACCAGGCTGTAACCATTCCGGCCCGGTATATGAATTTTCAAAACATGTCTGACTGGACCCCTCGCAATTCAACAGGAACTTACTCCGGCGCCCGCTTGAACTTGAAAGAAGCCCTGAAAAACTCTGTCAATACGGTCAGTGCTTTTTTGATGAAACAACTCGGCGACACTGAGCCCGTACGCGGGCAGTGCAACAATATGGGCATTGATTCGGCCAAACAATCCAATGGCCGTTATTTTATTCCACCGGGATCACCTGCCATTTGTTTGGGCGCTGCCGACCTCACCGTATTCCAAATGACGGGTGCTTATGCCGCTTTTGCCAACAAGGGCATGTATGGGCTTCCGTTTGTCATAAAAAAGATTGAGGATAAAAACGGTCGGGTGTTGTATCGGTCTATCCCCGAGGAAAAAGTCGCTTTGCCGGCCAATACCGATTGGGTGATGGTTGAAATGCTGAAATACAATGTGAAAGGCGCCCCCGGCATCAACACCCTGAAAAGCGAAGTAGGCGGCAAAACAGGCACCACAAACGACTACACCGATGGTTGGTTTATGGGGATCACCCCGCGGTTGGTGGTTGGAACCTGGGTGGGCGGTGAAGACCGATGGATTCGATTTTTGAGCTTGGCCGATGGCCAAGGCGCACGTATGGCCAGGCCTATTTTTGCTGATTTTATTGCGCGATTGGAGCGCGACCCCAAGTCAGGCTATGATTACAACGCGCGTTTTATTCGCCCAGAGGGCGACTTGGGTATAGAGACCAACTGTGCTGCCTATGAGCGCACCCTCGGACCCGGAGGGGATGAGGAAGAGTTCTCTCCCGATACATTTAACGACGAAATTGAAAAAACAGACGACCCGAAAGGAGGGAAAGGAAAAAAACCTGACGATACTTTTGGCGATGATCAACAGTAAGTACGCAAAGCGCAATCGTGGCAAAACAATGCCCCTGTGAAGCCTGTAGGTACTTTAATGACCCTCGCATGAAAATAAAAAGCCCGAAACGTTCTTTTTCACAACCGGTAACCCACGGGGTTTAGAAAATATTTTTACAAATTAATTTGAATATCAAATATTTGTGGAAAAATGCTGTACCTTTACATCGGCAAGTTGCCACATCACAATTTTCAATTTTTTTTCAATGTACACTGGAACCGTAAAGTTCTTCAACGAGTCAAAGGGATTTGGCTTCGTAGTAGACAACTCCTCCAAGGAGGAAATTTTTGTTCACGTTAGCGGTCTTATCGACAACATTCGCGAAGGTGATCAAGTCACATTCAACACCGAGCGTGGCAAAAAAGGAATGAACGCAGTAGATGTCAAAATCGCATAATTGCATTTGATATTTGATTGATAAAATTCTTAACCTCCGATGGACTTCCATCGGAGGTTTTTTTTATTGTCAAAATACACACTACTTTCGCACTTCCTTTTCGTAACAACAGTCCAGCACCCTCCATTCAATGCAACTTGATAGTTTTGAAGTCATCGGCGGTCAGCCTTTGAAAGGCGAGCTCCAGCCACAAGGAGCAAAAAACGAAGCGCTCCAAATCATCAGCGCTGTTTTGCTCACCCATGAACCCGTCACAGTATCCAATATTCCCAACATTCTGGACGTCAACAAACTCATGGAGTTGTTGCAAGGCCTGGGGGTGACCGTTGAAAAGCGCTCGGAAGATACCTATCGGTTTTGTGCCGGCAGCGTAGATATTGCGTACCTGCGGTCAGATGAATTCATGCGTGATGCCCAACGGCTTCGAGGCTCTGTGATGCTGATCGGCCCCTTGTTGGCCCGGTTTGGGCGTGCTACCCTACCCAAACCTGGCGGTGACAAGATAGGTCGCCGTCGGTTGGACACCCACTTTCTCGGTTTTCAGAAACTCGGGGCCGAATTCAAATACGACGATGATAAAGATGTTTACTTTGTAGAGCAACCCAAAGCCGGTTTGCAAGGCGCCCACCTCCACATGGATGAAATATCTGTAACCGGTACTGCCAATATCGTGATGGCTGCCGTGTTGGCAAAAGGGAAAACGACTGTGTACAATGCCGCCTGCGAGCCCTACGTTCAGCAACTCTGCCGCATGCTCGTGCGCATGGGCGCCAAAATCGACGGTATCGGATCAAACCAACTCCTCATCGAAGGCGTGGAAGGATTACACGGAACCGAACACCGCTGCCTGCCGGATATGATCGAAATTGGTTCGTTTATTGGGCTTGCCGCGATGACCCAGAGCGATATTACCATCAAAAACGCGGGCATAGAACACCTCGGTATCATCCCCTACACCTTTGAACGCCTGGGTATTCAAATCAATAGAAACGGCGATGATCTGCACATTCCTGCACAAGATCACTACGAAATACACACGTTCATCGATGGTTCCATCCTGACCATTTACGACGCCCCCTGGCCGGGTTTTACCCCGGATCTGATGTCTATCGTACTGGTAACGGCTACGCAAGCCCGGGGAAGCGTGCTTGTTCACCAGAAGATGTTTGAGAGCCGCTTGTTTTTTACCGACAAATTAATTGACATGGGGGCGCAGATTATACTCTGTGATCCGCACCGCGCAGTTGTCATCGGACTTGACCGCCGATACCCCCTGCGGGGCATAGAAATGACCTCCCCAGACATTCGAGCCGGACAAGCACTGCTCATCGCGGCACTTTCTGCCAAGGGCAACAGCATCATTCACAATGCGCATCAAATTGATCGGGGCTATCAGTATATTGACACCCGCCTCAATGCCATTGGTGCTAAGATAACAAGGGTATAGTACTGTTGTATTCTTTGCCATAAAAAAGACCTCTATCCCTGTAGTTGTGGATGGAGGTCTTTTTTTATTTGGCAAAAGCAATTTTTAACACTTTCCAACAAAACAAAGTTCGTTTTTTGCTGTTATTGCCTGTCTTTAAGACTTGACTATTCCCATGAAAAACTTCTGTTTCCTGCTGTTTATTTTGCTCTCCATCAACCTATCTGCCCAAAAAAGTGCCACGGTAAGCGGCGTATTGCGCGATGCCCAAAACGGTGAGACGCTCATAGGGGCTACCGTTCAAGTGGTTGGTTTGGGAAGGGGCAATGTGAGCAACGAATATGGTTTTTTCTCCCTAAGCCTACCCCTGGGCCAAGACTCCGTTGAGTTGCGTTTTAGCTACATCGGGTATGAAACTGTGCTGAAGAAAATCCTGCCATCCTCCGCTGTAAAACTGGATCTTTCCCTTACGCCCATTGGATCCATGATCCAGGAAGTTGTGATCAAAGCCAATGCACTCGAAGAGAAAATGAAAAGTACCGAAATGTCGGTGACCACCATAAGTACCCGCGAGATTAAATCTGTTCCTGCACTGTTCGGCGAAACTGATATTATAAAAATATTGCAACTAAAGCCTGGTTTCACCCCTGGTTCTGAGGGCACCACCGGACTTTTTGTACGTGGCGGCAATTCAGACCAGAACTTGATCGTATTGGATGAAGCCGTTGTGTACAATCCCAACCACCTTTTCGGATTTTTTAGTACGTTCAACTCCGATGCGGTAAAAGATCTGAAAGTGTATAAAGGAGGCTTTCCTGCCCAGTATGGCGGCCGACTTTCCTCGGTCATTGATGTGCGCATGAAGGAGGGTAACAATAAAAAATACGTCGGGTCTGGTGGCATCGGCCTGATTTCAAGCCGATTGACCCTGGAAGGGCCTATTAAAAAAGACAAATCATCGTTTATTGTGAGTGGTCGCCGCACGTACGTTGACCTGATTACGCGTCAGGTAAACAAGGGCAATGCCGGCAAAGAGGACTATGTAAAAATTCCGGACTACTATTTTTACGACCTAAATACCAAGGTGAACTTCACGTTGAGCGAAAAAGACAGGCTGTACCTCAGCGGATACTTTGGCCGTGACGTCTTTAATTTCAAAGATCAAAACTTTAACTTCCGTTTTGACTGGGGCAACAGTACCGGAACAGCCCGCTGGAACCACGTATTTGGGCCAAAATTGTTCTCCAACGCGACGTTTACCTTTTCCGATTATCGTTATAAAATTCAGAATGTGCT